>CALHHY010000018.1 GCA_938030665.1 uncultured Litoreibacter sp.
GAAAAGAGGGTGGAGCCGCGCGAGGCTTTCTTCTTCGCCACATAGGTCTTCTCCCACGCAAAATCCTCCTCCAGCGCCTCATAGGCGGGCGGGTTGCGCAGGTAGACAAAGTCGCAGGCGTCACATGACGCCACCACCCACGCGTCGCGGGAATACGCCGCGATAGGCGTTGCTTGCTTGGCTTCGCAAAAGGGGCAGGGGCGATATATGGGGGTTTGGAGCACTCTACTTTGCTCGGTAGTCCGGCCCGGAACAGGGTAGAAAAGCGCCGCTCCGACTGCCTGTGCTCACAATAGGGTCACACTCGATCGCATGCGTAATTTTTACTGCGGCCCCCGGCCGGTCTGGGAATAGACCTTCAATATCGTAAGCCACGTTTCTTTGAGGGTCATATGGCCCAGACGGCCAAGTCTTGTAGGCGGCAATGTATATCCGATGTTTGTAAGGCGCTTTAACTGGCAATCGAGCAGGCTCAGTAAAGAACCGCCTCCATGCCCCAGACACATGATCCGACAAACCGTCGCCGAAGGCCGAATTCGGTTCGGCACGATGTTTCCGCGCCCAGACTGAGGCTAAAGAATAGGATTGCTCCGGGGTCATGCCCACCAGGCCGACGTAACAACTGCTGCCGTCCAGAAGCACGGACACACGATCACGGGGGTCGTCCACAATGATGCGTCGAAGTGTCCGCCCACGCCGAACTGTGAAATTTTCTTCCGTTACGATAAACCCGGCGCGCTTCAGCGCAGCGGTTGCTTCATCACGAGGAGATATATTCGTGCAGGCATCGACGGCCTTTCGGGCCAAGGCCAAATCCGCAGCAGGGGCCGGTGTTTGGCTAACGAACTTTGTGTCCACAGGTGGGATGCCACAGCCAGCCAAAGAAGCGGTTGCAAGCATCGCAGCGAACCAAGCGCGAGCAATCATGTCATCACCTATCCCTTAACCGCCTTCACAATCTTCTGCGCGCCGTCTTTCAGGTCGTCAGCCGCAATAACGTCTACGTCGCTTTCATTGATGATGCGTTTGCCTTCCTCGACATTGGTGCCTTCAAGGCGAACAACCAGTGGCACCTTCAGGCCCACCTCTTTCACGGCTGAAACCACACCCTCGGCGATGACGTCGCAGCGCATGATGCCGCCGAAGATGTTGACGAGGATGCCTTTGACCTGCGGGTCGGAGGTGATGATCTTGAATGCCTCGGTCACCTTCTCCTTCGTGGCGCCGCCGCCCACGTCAAGGAAGTTGGCGGGCTCCGCCCCGTAAAGCTTGATGATGTCCATTGTGGCCATTGCCAGCCCTGCGCCGTTCACCATGCAGCCGATCTCGCCGTCCAGCGCGATGTAGTTGAGGTCGTATTTGGAGGCCGCAAGCTCCTTCGGGTCCTCCTCCGTCTCGTCGCGCAGTTGGGCGATGTCGGCGTGGCGGTAGACCGCGTTGCCGTCGAAACCCATCTTGGCATCGAGACATTTCAGGTCGCCGCTATCGGTGACGATCAGCGGGTTGATCTCCAGCATCTCCATGTCTTTTTCGAGGAACAGCTTGTAAAGCGTGCCCATCAGCCCGACGCATTGCTTGACCTGCCCGCCTTTCAGCCCCAGCGAAAACGCGATGCGGCGGCCGTGATAGGGCTGATACCCCGTGGCCGGATCAACGGAGAAGCTAACAATTTTCTCTGGCGTGGAGGCGGCGACCTCCTCGATATCCATGCCGCCCTCGGTAGAGCAGACGAAGGACACGCGCGACGTCTGGCGGTCCACAAGCAGGGCGAGGTAAAGCTCGGTCTCGATGCCGGAACCGTCTTCGATATAGATGCGGTTGACCTGTTTGCCGACGGGGCCGGTCTGATGCGTCACCAGCGTTCGGCCGAGCATCTTCTTGGCCTCAGTTGCGGCTTCCTCAACCGATTTGGCCAGACGCACACCGCCAGCTTCACCGGCGTCAGCTTCCTTGAACGAGCCTTTCCCGCGTCCGCCTGCGTGGATCTGCGCCTTGACCACCCAAAGCGGTCCGTCAAGCTCGCCTGCGGCGGTTTTAGCTTCCTCGGCCTTCATGACGACGCGGCCGTCGGACACAGGCGCACCGTAGCTGCGCAGCAAGGCTTTGGCCTGATACTCATGGATGTTCAAAGTCACTCTCCTCAAATGGGCGGTTGAGGCGATGTGACACAGGGTTTGGCGGTGGGGAAAGCGATTTTTGTTTGCGGGCTGCAAAAACCCGACATTTGTGATCACGGTCAGAAAAAGTGTGATCACAAATCGCCTGCGCTTTATCGAATCTTAAAAACGTCAATTATTACAGGCGAATTTAAGAAAAAGAGGCCCGCCTAAAGGGAGCCTCTTTCTAGTTCGAATATGAGTGCGGGATTCAAGCCAGCGAGCCGTCGATCTCTTGGCAGGCTTTGACAAGGCCTTTCACAGCGTCGACGGATTTGTCGAACATTACCTGTTCATCCTTGTTCATGGAGATCGCGACGATCCGTTCCACTCCGCCTGCGCCAATGACGGTGGGAACGCCGACGTAGAACCCGTCAAGCCCGTAGGCCCCGTCAACATGGGCTGCGCAAGGCAGCACCCGTTTCTGGTCTTTCAAGAAGCTCTCCGCCATCTGAATTGCAGATGTCGCAGGCGCGTAAAAGGCCGAGCCGTTGCCCAAGAGGCCCACGATCTCGGCGCCGCCGTCACGGGTCCGCTGCACGATGGCGTCGAGCTTTTCTTGCGTGGTCCAGCCCATTTCTACCAGATCAGGCAGCGGGATGCCGGCCACGGTTGAATAGCGCGTCAGCGGCACCATCGTGTCGCCATGCCCACCCAGAACGAAAGCTGTTACGTCTTTCATTGAGACGTCGAACTCCTCCGCCAGGAAGTGGCGGAACCGCGCGCTGTCCAAGACGCCCGCCATGCCGCAAACCATGTTGTGCGGCAGACCGGAAAACTCGCGCAAAGCCCAGACCATCGCGTCAAGCGGGTTGGTAATGCAGATCACAAAAGCATCCGGGGCGTTGTCGCGGATGCCTTCGCCGACCGATTTCATCACCTTGAGGTTGATCCCCAGCAGGTCGTCACGGCTCATCCCAGGCTTGCGCGGCACCCCGGCGGTTACGATGCACACGTCAGCGCCCGCGATATCGGCGTAGTTGGTCGTGCCTTTCATGGCCGCGTCAAACGGCGCGGCTGGCCCGGCCTCGGCGATATCAAGCGACTTGCCTTGCGGGGTTCCGTCGGCAATGTCGAACAATACAACGTCACCAAGTTCCTTCAGGGCCGCCAGATGGGCGAGCGTGCCGCCGATTTGTCCGGCGCCGATAAGGGCGATTTTGGGTCTGGCCATGTGAAATGGTCTCCAGTCGGTTGAAGTTGGCGGGAGGGGTAGCCCGTTGGACTTCACCGCGCAAGGGTGGGCAGGCATTGCACCTACGGTCTACAGGGTGCCAGATGGTTCGCCTTGGTGAATTGTTTTAAAATTCCAACTAGTTATGTCTGGCGCGTCGAGGTTGTGACGAGCAGAGCAAGGGCGAAAACAATTATTGAACGTCGTTCAAATATAGCGTAAAAAATGTGAACGGCGTTCAAATCGGGGATTCGGGAATGACATATTTGGCAGATACAGGGCGGCTTGTAGCCGATGGTGTTTTGACCACCGCGCAAGCGCAAGAAATACGCGAGCGATCGCGGGAGCTTATGATGCAGCTGACCATCAATCTGCTGCTGACTGGCGGTATCATCGCCGCGACCGCCGGTTTCATCGCTTGGCTGGCCGACCCTGTATCGGTCGCGATACTGGGCGGCACGGCATTTGTCAGCGGCATCGCCTTGTTGCGTATATTCCCGGACCGTTTCTCTATGTTTGGAAACGCCGCCGCATTAATTGGTGCGGGGTTGCTGATTGGCGGCGCGTCGGTCGAGTTGGCAACCAACTATGTAAGCGTCGCGCCATGGACCATGTCGGGCATCGGCGCGCTCATCGCTATGACCGGCCTGTGGTGTTTCCTGCGGCGTCGCACAGGACTGGGGTTCTTGATAGGATCGATCACCCTCATGGGCACCGCAATGCATCTTTTTGGGCTGGCGGCTTTTGAACTGGAAGGCTTTCTGGCGGCTGCGTATTTTCTGTACGCGGCGGCCATAATTTTCGGGGCAGGTATCCTTTTCGACCTGCGTTTCCTGAGCGCATTGGCAATCTTGCCCTTCGCACAAATGCTCGGCGCATCGACGAGTTACTGGCATGCTGCATATGCGTTCTACTCCCCTGAAGCGACGTTGAGCATCTGTCAGATGGGTGGCCTCGCCGCCGTGTTTCTGTGGCTTCGCAACGGGAGCCCGGACCGGATCGGGCGCCATCTAGGCGTTGCTGCCATACTTGCCTTTGTGGTCATGAATATGTGCTTCCTCGTTGGCAGCCTTTGGGGTGATGAGGTTGGCCGTCACATATGGGCGCCAAACTATTCTGACCGTGCGGCTTTGGGCATTGAAAAATACTCGGCCGCGCTTGAAGCCTACCGCGCAAACGCGATTACTATCAGCGCCGAGGTGTATTCTGTCGTCTGGCTGGTATTGCTGCTTGCCCTCATCGCGTTCTCCGCGATCAAGGTGCAGCGCGGATTATTGAACGCCTCGCTGACATTTCTGGGCATCCACCTCTATACGCAGATGTTTGAAAGCTATGGTGAGCAGCCGCTTGCCTGGGCCTTGGGCGGTGTCGCGGCAATCCCGGCCGCTTGGGGATTGTTGCAAGTGAACCGTTGGATCAAAAGCCGCCAAGCTGTGCCCATCTAGTACCTTGCGCCGGGCGCACGGACGAGGCAGAGCAGCCGGGCATGGAATTTGACCTGACATTCATCCTGATTGCGGCCTTTTCCGCCTTTATCGCGGGCGTGGCCAAGGGCGGGTTTGGCGGCGGCGCGGCCTTCGTCGCCACCGTCATTCTGGCTTTGGTCGTGCCGCCGGCGGCCGCGTTGGGCATCATGCTGCCGCTACTTATGGTGGCTGACCTCGCCACCTTGCGCCCGTTCTGGAAGCAATGGGATCTGGAGGCCGCGAAGGCGATGATCTATGGCGGCGTTCCGGGCGTTTTGTTGGGGGTGGCACTTTATCGGGTAGCAAATGCCGACGCATTGCGGGTGTTGATCGGGGCGATCTCCTTGGCATTTGTTGCATTTCAGCTGGCGCGGAACCGCGGCTGGATCTCGCCGCCGCGACGACAGATGGGCAAAGGGATGGGGCTGTTTGCAGGGTTGGTGGCAGGGTTCACCAGCTTTGTCAGCCATGCAGGCGGCCCGCCTGCCGCGATTTACTTGCTTAGCCGCGGGATCGACAAGACGACATATCAGGCCACAACCGTGCTGACCTTCTGGGCGATCAACGCGATGAAGGCGGTGCCCTATGCTTTTCTGGGGGTGTTCACTGCAGACACGTTCAAGGCCAACCTCATCATGGTCGGGCCGATTCTGCTGGGCTGCTGGGTAGGGGTCTATGCGCACCGGGCTTTGCCGGATCGCATATTTTTCCTGATCACTTACGTTCTGCTGGTCGGGGCGGGCGGCAAGCTGATCTTTGACGGCTTAACCTAGCCGTCTTGCCGCCGCTAGGCCGGGTCGCCCAGTGATGCGGGCAGCGGCTCACGGATAGTTTCAAACGCGTGGCCGGCGGCGACCATGCAGGTGACGCCATTGGGGTGGGTCACCGTAATGGTCCAGGTCCCGGTTTCTTCGGAGGCGTGCATTTCGACAACAGAGTTATTTGCGCCCATGCCTATGCTGCGGCGGCTCTCGCCGAACTTGCTGGCGAGCCGCTCAATCACGCGTTCGCGTTCTGCGCAGCGGTTGTTTTGTTGTTGGGCGAGACCTGCTTGGGTGGCGGCCAGGACCGCGACAAAGCCCAGAGAAAGGGCGAGATACTGCTGTTTCATGACTAAACCTTTTTGGTTGGGCGCCTGAGCGCCTTGTCGTTGCTTGCTCCAAATTATGAGCACGAGGCGTTTCGACGGCTCGTGATGGGATTACATTTCCGGCGCTGCACGAGGCCGACAGGAAGACAGGTGCAACTGGTGGCAACATGGATACAAATTGCCAAAGAGGAGGTTAATGTTGCGAACGCGGCACCAGTTTGTGATGCCCTATTTCAAAAAAAGTCGAATTACTTCGTCAATTTTCTGCGCTGCAGCAGATCGGCGCTTGCAGCGATGGCTCTGCTGTGCTGGATAACAAAATAACAAATTGAGGGACAATTCTTATGCAACGTTACGCGAAGCCTTGCCGGTCCGTGCTCTATATTCCAGGCTCGAAGCCCCGCGCGCTTGACAAAGCACAGACCTTGCCGGTCGACGCGATCATCTTTGACCTTGAGGACGCCGTCTCTCCTGACGAGAAGGCGCCTGCGCGCGATACGCTGTCGGCGACACTCAACGGTTCTGATTTTGGTCCTCGGACCCGCCTCGTGCGGATCAACGGCTTTGACACGGCGTGGGGGGCAGATGATCTGGCGATGCTCAAGGACACAGCGCATGACGCCGTGCTGCTACCAAAAGTCGAAGATCCTGAAACCGTGGCCAAGGCCCGTTCCTCCCTGGGGCCGGACGCGAAAATCTGGGCAATGATGGAAACCCCGAAAGGCATTTTGAACGCAGCCAACCTTGCCGCGCTGCCTGGCATGCAAGGGTTTGTGATGGGGACAAATGACCTGGCCAAGGAGCTGGGGTCGCGCACACGTGGGGCGATGCTGACGAGCCTTCAGCTTTGCCTGCTTGCGGCGCGCGCGGAGGGGCTCGTCTGCATCGACGGGGTTTACAACGCGTTCAAGGACGAGGACGGGTTGCGCGCCGAATGTGAGGAGGGGCGCGACATGGGATTTGACGGCAAGACCCTGATCCATCCGGCGCAGGTGGGGGTGGCCAACGCGTTTTTCGGCCCTTCGCAGGAAGCGCTGTCGCTTGCCCGACGCCAGATCGACGCGTATGAGCAGGCGAAAGCCTCCGGCCAGGGGGTCGCGGTCGTGGATGGCCGGATCGTGGAAAACCTGCATGTTGAAACCGCAAATCGCCTTTTGGCGCAGGCGGAGGCGATTGCGCTATTGGAGGGCTGACCCCGATGACCGTTTTGATCTTAGGCGTGGTGCTTTGGGCCGTGGTCCATTTTTTCAAACGGCTCGCGCCAGCGTCCCGCGGGGCGATGACCGCGCGGATGGGTGAGGCCTCCAAAGGGGTGATCGCGCTGCTGCTGGTTCTCTCCGTCGTGTTGATGGTGCTGGGCTATCGCGCCGCTGACTTCACGTCCATCTGGAACCCGGCTGCGGGTATGACCCATGCCAATAACCTGCTGATGCTGGTCGCGCTCTATATATATGGGGCAGGTGGGCCGAAGGGCAGCAAGGTCTGGCTGGGAACCAAGCTGCGCCACCCGCAACTGGCCGGCTTCGCGCTTTGGGCCGTCGCGCATCTGCTGCCCAATGGCGATCTGGCTTCAATCTTGCTGTTTGGCGGGCTGCTGGTCTGGTCGCTTGCGCAGATGGCGTTGATCAACCGGGCGGAGGGGCCCTGGACGCCGCCTGCCCGTCGTCCGTTCAAATCCGAGGTCATTCTGGTGGTTATTACGCTGGTGCTCTATGCGCTGATCGCGGCCGTCCACATGTGGCTCGGCAAAGTCCCATTCGGAGGTTAACCCCATGAAACTATACCGCTTCCTGAGCGAGGAGGACACATCCGCCTTCTGCCACAAGGTCACAGAGGCACTCAACAAAGGGTGGGAGCTTCACGGCTCCCCCACCCAGACCTGGGACCATGCGGCAGGTGTGATGCGCTGCGGGCAATCCGTCGTGAAAGAGGTCGAGGGCGCCTACACGCCCGCCACCAAGCTGGGCGCGCATTAAGATGGGGACCAAGACCAATGCGGGCCGCTTCTTTGAAGATTATGCTGTTGGCCAAGTCATCCATCACGGCGTGCCGCGTACCCTGTCGGGGGGCGAAAGGGCATTCTATCACGCGCTCTATCCCGCTCGCCACGCGCTCTATTCCTCTGACGCGTTCGCGCAGGGCTGCGGATTGCCTGCGGCACCCATGGATGACCTGATTGCATTTCACACGGTGTTTGGCAAAACGGTTCCTGATGTCTCCCTCAATGCTGTGGCCAATCTGGGCTATGCGGAGGGGCGGTTCCTGAAGCCCGTGCACGCAGGCGACACGCTGGTCTCACGCTCCGAGGTGATAGGGGTCAAACAGAATTCCAACGGCAAGACCGGCGTTGTCTGGGTGCGCACGACGGGTGAGAACCAAAGGGGCGAGCCCGTCCTTTCCTATGTCCGGTGGGTGATGGTGCGCAAACGCGACCTCGATGCGCCTGCCCCTGACACTGTTGTACCGGAGCTTTCGGTAAGCGTGACGGTGGGTGATCTGGTGATCCCGCCGCGGTTGGATTTTAGCGACTACGACTTTGCCCAAGCCGGGGAAGCGCACCGGTTGGGGGACTATGCCATTGGCGAAAAGATCGATCATGTCGACGGCGTCACCATTGAGGAGGCGGAGCATATGTTGGCTACCCGGCTGTGGCAGAACACGGCCAAGGTACATTTTGACGCGACGGTGCGCGAGGATGGCAAGCGGTTGATTTATGGGGGGCATGTGATTTCCCTCGCGCGGGCGCTCAGCTTCAACGGGCTGGCAAATGCGCAGATGATTGTGGGCCTGAACGCGGGCGCGCATGCCAATCCGTGTTTCAGCGGCGATACCGTGAAGGCATGGTCGGAGGTGCTGGATGTGGCTGAGACAAATGCGCCGGGTGTGGGCGCCATACGGTTACGGCTGGTCGCGCGACGGGCTGGTGGTGACGCCTTTGCCTTGAAGGGTGCGGATGGCAGATACCTGCCGGATGTGCTGCTTGATCTCGATTACTGGGCGCTGATGCCTGTGTGACGTTTTGACCTACACGTGCGGCTCCGCCGCGCGGGATGTTTTGCGCTCTTGGAGAGCTTCGCTCTCCGCCGCGCGGGCATCCTCTCAGAGTATTTTGAAGCAGTGATGACGCCTTGCAGCTGGGATTGATTTTCCCTGTTCTGGTCACGCCGCAAATTGTGACTGCGCAGGCGCGAAAAAACCGGCTAGGTTGCCGGGATGCGATGGGTTTTTGGACTTTCAGTGGCGGCCTCAATCGGGCTTTCGGCGGACCGGGCAACAGCCTGCGACTTGGCATTGATCCTGGCTGTGGATGTGTCGGGGTCGGTGGATAATCAGGAGTATCAGATCCAGATGCAGGGTCTGGCCGAGGCACTGCGCGACGGGGCGATCTCAGAGGCGCTGGTGGTGCGGGAGGCGGCGGTGCAGGTCGTGCAATGGACAGGCACCGGGCGGCACCGGGTCTCAGTGCCCTGGACGCGGATCAAGGACTTTGACGATACGGACCGGCTGGCCGATGAGATCGAGAATGATCAACGTATTTGGCGCAATTTCTCCACCGCTTTGGGGGAGGCTGTGCGGTTTGCGCAGCGTTCCTTCGCCGAAGTGCCGGATTGCTTGCGGAGGGTGATTGATGTCTCTGGCGATGGTCGGTCCAACGAAGGGGTGCAGCCACCCACCCTGCATCGCTCGCTGATAGAGGACGGGATTGTGGTCAATGGGCTTGCGATCGAGGCCTATGACAAGGGGTTGCTGAGCTATTTCCAGGACCATCTGATTGTGGGGCCGGGTGCCTTCGCGATGCGGGCGGCGGATTTTGAGGAGTACCCGGAGGCGATCCGAAACAAATTACTGCGTGAGATCACGCAGCAGGTCTCTTCGGTGGACCCAGCGCCTAAAAACAATCGTTTGTGATCACGAGATAATTTACTGTGATCACAATCTAGGGAATTCAATCGGATTGGTGACATATTTCCTGTCTATCCGCGCCACAACCGCGTGACTCTGCAACAGAATACTTTAGAAACGCAGGTGACATATCGTAGCCAACACGAAGGACGCGCTCATGGCAGACGTCAACCGGGGAAACAGGCCGCTTTCTCCTCACCTCTCAATCTATAGGCCACAGCTGACATCAATGACATCAATCCTGGTGCGCATCACCGGCAACGCCCTGCTAGTGGCGGCAATCCTGATTGTGTGGTGGTTTCTAGCGGCAAGCTACGGGCCGGAATATTTTTCCACGGCCGACGCGGTGCTGACCTCGTGGTTTGGCGATCTGATACTGTTTCTGTCGCTCTGGGCGGTATGGTATCATCTGTTTGGCGGCATTCGGCACCTGATCTGGGATAGCGGTCACGGATTCGAACTGGACGTGGCCGAAAAGATGGGCTGGGCGGTGATCGGCGGATCGCTTGTCATGACCATCCTGACCGCAATCATCGTATAGGGGCGCGCGAAATGGCTTACATGACGGACCGCAAACGCGCCGCAGGGCTTGGGTCGGCAAAGTCGGGAACCGCGCATCACTGGTCGATGATGATCAGCTCGGCCGGGCTGGCGGTGCTTATCCCGCTGTTTATCTTCACTTTCGGGCCGATCCTGGGGTCTTCCTACGAGGAGGTGATCGCCTATTTCGCCCGTCCTTTCCCGGCGATTGTCGCGGCCCTGACCATAGCTGCGTCAATGATGCACTTTAAAAGCGGTGTTCAGGTCCTGATCGAGGACTATGTGCATGGGCTGGCGCGCAAGGTACTGATCATCGCGATGATCTGCCTGAGCTACGCCATCGCCGCCACCGGCATTTTCGCAATCGCGCGCATCGCCCTTTAATTCGGAGCAAGAGATATGGCTGCTGAATACGATTATGAGACCCATGAATATGACGTCGTCGTGGTGGGTGCTGGCGGTGCTGGTCTGCGCGCTACGCTCGGCATGGCGGAGCAGGGGCTGCGCACGGCCTGCGTAACAAAGGTGTTCCCCACG
Organism: uncultured Litoreibacter sp.; assembly: GCA_938030665.1. Classification (GTDB taxonomy): domain Bacteria; phylum Pseudomonadota; class Alphaproteobacteria; order Rhodobacterales; family Rhodobacteraceae; genus Litoreibacter. Next base: position 10,867 of record CALHHY010000018.1, read on the forward strand.
CGCTCGCACACGGTTGCAGCGCAAGGCGGCATCGCGGCGAGCCTGGGCAATATGGGCCCCGACAGCTGGCAGTGGCATATGTATGACACGGTCAAGGGCTCTGACTGGTTGGGCGACACGGATGCGATGGAATATCTCGCCCGCGAGGCGCCAAAGGCGGTCTACGAGCTGGAGCATTACGGCGTACCGTTCTCCCGCACCGAAGAGGGCAAAATTTACCAGCGCCCCTTTGGCGGTCATACGACCGAATATGGCGAAGGGCCGCCCGTGCAGCGCACCTGCGCCGCCGCCGACCGGACCGGCCACGCGATCCTGCATACGCTCTACGGCCAGTCGCTGAAGCAAAAGGCCGAGTTCTACATCGAATATTTCGCCATCGACCTGATCATGAGCGATGATGGCGTCTGCCAGGGCGTGCTTTGCTGGAAGCTCGATGACGGCACATTGCACCTGTTCAGCGCCAAGATGGTGGTGCTGGCCACTGGCGGCTACGGTCGCGCCTATTTCAGCGCGACAAGCGCGCATACCTGCACCGGCGACGGTGGCGGGATGGTGGCGCGGGCGGGCCTGCCTTTGCAGGACATGGAGTTTGTGCAGTTTCACCCGACCGGCATTTACGGCGCGGGCTGCCTGATCACCGAAGGCGCGCGGGGGGAAGGTGGTTACCTGACCAACTCGGAGGGCGAGCGGTTCATGGAACGCTATGCGCCGACCTATAAGGACCTGGCGTCCCGTGATGTGGTGTCGCGCTGCATGACGATGGAGATCCGCGAGGGCCGCGGCGTGGGCGAGAATGGCGACCATATTCACCTGCACCTCAACCACCTGCCACCCGAGACTTTGGCGCTGCGGTTGCCGGGCATTTCGGAAAGCGCACGCATCTTCGCGGGCGTCGACCTGACAAAGGAGCCGATCCCGGTGCTGCCGACGGTGCACTATAATATGGGCGGCATTCCCACGAATTATTGGGGGGAGGTGCTAAGCCCCACCCAGGACGACCCCGACCGCGTCGCTCCGGGCCTGATGGCTGTGGGGGAGGCTGGGTGCGCTTCCGTTCATGGGGCCAACCGGCTTGGGTCTAACTCCCTCATTGACCTTGTGGTCTTTGGGCGCGCCGCTGCGATCCGTGCCGCGAAGGTGGTCGACCCCGAAGCGCCAAATCCTGGCATCAACAAGATGTCCATTCAGCGGGCGCTCGATCGCTTCGACGGGCTGCGTTACGCCAAAGGGCAGGTTCCCACGGCGGAGCTACGTCTTGAAATGCAGACCACGATGCAGCAGGACGCAGCCGTGTTCCGTACTGATAAGACGCTGGCCGAGGGTGTGGAGAAGATGGACAATGTCGCCTCCAAACTGGACGACCTTGAAGTCTCCGACCGCAGCCTTGTGTGGAATTCCGACCTGATGGAAACGCTTGAGCTGGCTAACCTTATGCCAAATGCTGTGGCCACCGTGGTCAGCGCCGAGGCCCGTAAGGAAAGCCGGGGCGCACATGCGCATGAGGATTATCCCGACCGTGACGACAAGAACTGGCGCAAGCACTCACTGACCTGGTTCAAGGGCCATAAGGCGTCGCTCGGCTACCGCGGCGTGCATCTGGACCCGCTGACATCGCATAATGAGGGCGGGATTGACCTGAAGAAGATCGCACCCAAAGCGCGGGTATATTGATGAAAAAGACCTTTCTCTTCATAGCACTACTGGCGGCTGGGTGTTCGAAACCGCCAGTTTTTTCAGCCGAAGAGGGTAAATTGGTCGCTCAGCGCTGTATCGAACAAACCGGGGCGCCGGGCGTATACTCGATCCAGCCGGGACGTGTGTCCGCCAGCAATAGCGACGACAACCTCCCGCGTGCGCGGGCAGTCGTGCGTTTGGGGGGCACCAAGGCGGGCGCTGCGCAGATCAACAGCTGTATTCAGCGGAAAGCGGCGGCGGTCTGATTTGGCGAGTTTTTTGCACATATCTCGCCTGAGCCATCGACCTGCGTTGATGCGTCTAGGCCTTCTTGGCCTCGCTCTGACCGTCGCGGCTTGCGCCCCCGTGCCCATGACGCCCGAGCGGGCAGAGCGGTTGTGCCGTGAAGACGCAGGCCTGGCGGATGGGGTACAAGGCCGCGTGGGTGTCGGCATCGGCACTGGCGGCGGGCGCGCAAAAGGGTCAATTACTGTGACGGACCGCGTGTTCAACCCGCAATCCGAAGAAGACTTCCTGCGGGACTGCATCGACCGCCGGCTTGCGGGGGAACCTCAGCCCACCACATTCGGCATCACAGTGGGAGCCAGCACATGAAATATGCAGCATTGCTTGCCGGCTTGATGGTCTTGGCGTCTTGCGGCGATGACGGGCTGGCCGACCAGCTTGCCCGTGATCAGGCGCGCAAAGCGGTAAACCCGGTCTTGTCCGAGCGGTTTCCCGGCGTGCCGCTGGAGCCTGCCAGCAATTGCGTCATCAACAACGCCTCGGCTTCCGAAATTTTCCAGCTCGCAAAGGCGGGCGCCACCACCGTGTCGCAAACTGATGTGGAGCTGATCGTGCAGATCGCCACGCGGCGCGAGACGATTGAATGTTTGCTCAAGGACGGCATCGCGCCGTTTCTGATCTAGGAGAGACCTATGGTTCAACTGACCCTCCCCAAAAATTCCCGTATCACGACGGGCAAAACCTGGCCCAAGCCCGAGGGCGCGAAGAATGTGCGCAAGTTCCAGATCTACCGCTGGAACCCTGATGACGGTAAAAACCCGCAGGTCGACACCTATTTCGTCGATATGGATAAATGCGGGCCGATGGTCCTTGACGCGCTGATCAAGATCAAGAACGAGATTGACCCGACCCTGACCTTCCGCCGCTCCTGCCGGGAGGGGATTTGCGGGTCCTGCGCAATGAATATCGACGGGATCAACACGCTGGCCTGCATCTATGGCATGGATGAGATCAAAGGCGACGTGAAGATCTACCCGCTACCCCATATGCCCGTGGTCAAGGACCTGATCCCGGACCTCACCCATTTCTACGCGCAGCATGCCTCCATCATGCCGTGGCTTGAGACTGCGACGAACCGCCCTCAGAAAGAATGGCGCCAGTCCATCGAGGATCGCAAAAAGCTCGACGGGCTGTACGAATGCGTGATGTGTGCCTCCTGCTCGACCTCGTGCCCAAGCTATTGGTGGAACGGCGACAAGTATCTCGGGCCAGCGGCGTTGCTGCATGCCTATCGCTGGATCATCGACAGCCGCGATGAAGCCACGGGCGAACGGCTTGATCAGCTAGAAGACCCGTTCAAGCTGTATCGGTGCCACACGATTATGAACTGCACCAAGACCTGCCCCAAGGGGCTGAACCCCGCCAAGGCCATCGGCGCGATCAAGAAGATGATGGTGGAGCGGACGGTCTAGGTTGAACGTTCAAATGCCGGACAAGCCGCCGTTTTTGAGGTGCAGCGGCTGCTTTTGAGACCAAGCAGCCGCTGCACGGGTGTCGGAAAATCAAGCTTAAAGCGCGCTGGATTTGCCATCCTCAATGATCTGATCACTGGTGCCGCGTGCTTGCGGTAGTGGTGTCTCTGGCGTTCCTGCAGGTGCAGTTCCACGGAATTCGTCCGCGTTGCCACCTTCGTCCCGACAGTTGCTCGGAACAATCACGTATGGGCAGTTGAGTGTGCGGCTTGGTGGTGCCTGTAGCACGACGGTTGGCTCAACCGCCACGATACTGCCATCTTTGGCAAGAATAGGGGTTTGTTCCGTCAGCACTGTTTCGGTCTGTGCGCAGGCCGAAAGCGCAAGCGCGACGGACATGGCTGTCACAATGGATTTCATGGGGTTCTTCTTTCTCAGTTCACTCGATACAAAAGCAAAGCCTCCAAGATCCCCACCAGCGGTCGCAGCAAACTTCGCTTCGACCAAGAGGCTTTACCGTTCAAGAAATACGGTATTTGAGCCAAATTTACGAGGTGTTGTGATGACAATGTGTGGAAACAGTTTGTTTTCGGTCATCATTGTGCCGTGAAAATGACGATTTCCTCCCGTCGCTGCCACAGGTTGCGTCTCTCGTCCGATCGTACAACCTATGGTCTTAGGCGCGTGGCACGGGTTCCAGGCATCTTCCCACAGTGAATAGATGTCGATAACAGCTGCAAAACGATGATGACCGGCGCCAAGACCGCGCCAAAGCCATCGGCATTATCAAGAAGGCGAAGGTCGACAGGGCTGCATACGCAGCACGGTTCCGCCGAGCAAATGACGAAGCCGCCGCATGTTCCATGTGACGGATTCGTTCGTTCTTGGTGGTCCGCTGTTAGCTGGTCATGAGCGGGCCTGGTTGAGCTACTTCAGTATTTACTTAGGCGCTGATCTTACCGCTTCCGATGATTTCATCCCCAGTACCGCGTGTTGGTGCGGAAGGCTCTCTTGCCGGGGCAGGGTCAGGCGATGGTTCGCGGGAACTATCGCGGTTGCTCCCTTCATCTTCACAGCTAAACGGTTCAAGCAGGTCTGGGCAACGGCTCGCACGGTTCGGCGGCCTTTGAGCGCCGACGACCGGGTCGCTCAAGATAACGCTGCTATTTTTGGACTGAACTTCAGGTGGGTCAATCCGTATCGTCTGGGTTTTCTCGCAAGCCGCCAAACCGAGTGCGATGGACAGGGTAATGATCAGTATTCTCATGATGTCTCTTTCTCTCCGACCTACTTGTTACTGGAGGAAAACATGTCATTCCGAACCGGCGTCCGCCGAAGGTTTGGCGGCAGCCAAGTCGTCCCCCTCCAGTTCACAATAAGTTGAATAAAGTTGATCATAAAGTTGTTTAGGTGATCATAGTTAAAATGGCCTGTTAATGCCCCCATTCTGCCTGAAAACGGCCAGTTTCGGCAAAACGCCGCTGGCAGAGGAGGCCTTTTGTTAGCTAAGCCACTGAAGACACGTCAATTCAAAGGGACGATCATGGTTAAGGAGGGGGCAAGTGAGACCTAGCGATGCCGATGCCAGACGAGCGGTTGAGCCCGTGGTGTGCTATCCGCCTAACACGTTGCCCGCACCCGATCTGGCGCTCTACGTTCGCGCGCGGGCGGGTGCGCGTAAACTAGCAGAAACCACCGTGCCGCCGCGACAAGGCGCTTGTTTCGATGTGCCGGCCGGCCATTTCTTCCGGATCACCTCGGTCGAAGGGCCGCAGGTCGGCGATCTCAACCTCTTCAACGCCCGTGACCTGTCTGAGCGGTTTTACTCCGGTAAGACCCGCGCTTTGCACGGCACCCATATCACGACCGGCGAGCGGATGTGGTCGAGCGTTCCCGCGCTCAGGCCGATGGCGACGGTCATCCATGATACGCTCCAGTGGTACGGCATCGACGAGTTTGGCGGGTCGGTTCATGACGTGATCGGCACCCGTTGCGACCCCTATACGCATCATCTGTTGGCGGGCGGGCAATACCACCATTGCTGCCATTCCAATCTGACCCGCGCCTTGGCAGAGCACACGGGCCTGCCCCTTAACGAGGCAGAGCCATTGGTGCATGACGTCATGAATGTTTTCATGTGCACCGGCTTCACCCGCGACACAGGGCAGTATTTCATGAAGGCCAGCCCGGTCAGGCCGGGGGATTATATTGAGCTCTTTGCCGAAATTGGCCTGATCGGCTGTCTCAGCGCCTGTCCAGGCGGCGATTGTTCCACGACTCATTCAAGCGATGTCGCCACTTGTTACCCGTTGCTGGTGGAGGTTTTCGCGCCAGAGCCCGGCGCCTTGGAGGGATGGTCGTCGCCGGAACCGAACGGCTATGATCGTAGCCACGGCGTCTGACCGACGCGCCTCCTAGCTGAAAGCGGCTTCCAGCGCGATTTCGACCATATCGCCAAAGCTCTTTTCCCGATCCTCTGAGGGCAGCGCTTCGCCGGTTTGCAGATGGTCTGACACGGTCAGGACCGCCAGCGCACGACGACCATGGCGGGCTGCGAGGTTGTACAGCTCGGCCGCCTCCATCTCCACGGCGAGGATGCCGTGACGGGTCATCTGCTCGTTCAGATCGGGCCGCTCGTCATAGAACACGTCAGCTGAATAGATGCCGCCCACGTGGGTGGTAGCGCCTTTTCGGATCGCGGCCTTGTGCGCGGCCTCCAGCAGCGACCAATCGGCGCAGGGGGCAAAGTTCAGCTCCTTGAATATGCCGCTTGATGGTGTGGACAGCGTAGAGGAGGTCATCGCCAGGATCACATCCCGGATACCCACATTAGCCTGCATCCCCCCGCAGGAGCCGATACGGATCAAAGTCTTGGCGTCATAGTCGCGGATCAGCTCATTGACGTAAATCGACAGGCTTGGCATCCCCATGCCGGACCCATGGATCGTGACCCGGTTGCCCTGCCACATGCCGGTAAAGCCCAGCATGCCGCGCACTTCGTTGATCATTTTCACATCGGTCAAAAATGTCTCCGCCGCCCATTTTGCGCGATAGGGATCGCCGGGCAAGAGAACGGTTTCGGCAATCTCTCCCGGTTTTGCGCCGATATGAATTGTCATTGGGGGCTCCTGATTTTGCCTGGGTCTGGTCCAGCAGTGGCGAGTTATTCTGCGGGCTGCAACCCTTGCGCGCAGGCCCGACGCATTGCGCGTTCATCCGCGAAGGATATCATCTGCCGGCTGTCCTCATCCCAAAGCTGCATCCAGATACATTTGACGGAGGAGCGTAGCGTCATCTTGTAGGCCCCGCTCAGCAGCGGCTCGTTTTGCAGCACCTCAGGCAGCCGGTAGAAGGGGATGCGCGCATAAAGGTGGTGCACATGATGGATGCCCATATTCGCCGTCACCCACATCAGCGGTTTGGGCAGCACATATTGAGACGAAGAATGAAGCGCTTTCTGGTGGATGGTCCAGTCGGGCTGCCAATCGAATTGCGCCTCTTCAAACTGGTGCTGCACGTAGAAGGTCCACACCCCGGCGCTGGCACCTACCCAGACGGAGGGGAACCAGATCAGCCAAATCGCGGCCCAGCCCCCGTAAGCATAAAGCGCGGCCAATACACCGGTGATGGCCAGATTGGTCCCCATGGCCGAGCGCCAATATATCCAGCCTCTCTTCCACATCCCGAAAGGCAACCGGTGCTGAATGAAAAACAGCCAGACGGGGCCAATGACGAACAGGAAGAACGGGTTGCGGTAAATCTGATAGGCAACCCGGTGCCAGCCGGGCAGGGCGCGGTATTCGCGCACGGTAAAGGTATGCACCTCGCCGATGTCGCGGTCATCCAGATTGCCGAGATTCTTGTGATGGTTGGCGTGCATCTTCCGCCACATATAATAAGGCGTCAGGGTTACGACCCCCAGAATACGGCCGAAACGGTCATTGGCACGCGCCGATTTGAACAGAGCGCCATGGCCTACATCATGTTGCAGCAGGAACATGCGAATGGTGAAAACGCCGGTGACGAGTCCAAGGAACAGCGCCAGCGGGTAGCTGATGGTCAATGCCCAAAGGGCCACCATCCAGCTGAGGGTGAAGGGGATGACGGTCTGTGCGATCTCCCACCAGGTGCGGGCCGGGATCGGGTCCTTGTACTTTTTCAGCCGGCGCGCCAAAGCACGCGCGTCCTCGGCGCTGATATAGGCATAATCCGACTGTTTTCCGGCCGAAGGGCCGTCAGGCAATGCGGGGCGTGGTGTCGGTTTCATTCTCGGTCTCAAATAGGCCGGAACGTCGGCAAATGTCACAAAACAAACGGTGGGGAAAGCTCCCTAGACGCCCAGTTTATTCAGCCAATTTGCTGGTTGCAATGGCTACGCGTCGCGCTTTTTGGTGCGGTGGCTCTGAACGCCTTAGCTGTCTGGCCATGTAAAGTAACTGCCACTTCTGCGTCTCGATTTATAGCACAGCATTAACCATGTCTAAATTTGACCTCCGAAAGATCACAATAAGCCATTGTATTAGGATATATTTTTTGGGAGAGCTTGTATTTGATCACGAGCGCGTGTCTAAGTGTTACTAGGGGGCATAGTTTTGGCAATCTGCGAGAGGTTGGGCCTGGTGTCTTTCCGTTACTTTCTACTGATCCTATTTGCGGCCGGCGGGTTTGCGGGCCTGGCATTTGCTGGGGCTATGGGCGGCATCATTTCGTTGGGCGGAATTCCGGAGCGTAAGCAGACGCAAAGCTCCTACTACCTCACATCCGAACAGGTGCACGATATTTTGCAGGACGACCCGTCTATTCTGTTTATTGACGTGCGCACATACGAGGAAGTCGAAGCCAGCGGGCATCCGCATCCGGTCGATGCGATCGTGCCCTATCAGGTGCAATCAGAAATCTGGGACAGCGACCTGCAGGAATTTACTCTGGTTGAAAACGCGGCTTTCGTGACCAAAATACGCGCCCTTCTGAATGAGGCCGGTCGCAGCCAATATGACATGATTATTATTACCTGCGGGTCCGGGGTGCGCTCGGCCGCCGCAGCTAGAATGCTGGAAGACAGCGGTTTTAACAATGTGTGGCATATCCCTGACGGGTATGACGGCGACGACAAGCCTGGCCTGAATATCCAGAACGCCTGGAAAAACAAGGGCTTGCCATGGTCTGGCGACGTGTCAGCGGTCTTCTTCTAAAGCGCTATTCCGCAGCGATCCCTTGCGGGTCCACAAGCGTGACCAGATCATCCATAATCCGGTTCAGCTCGAAATCCTTTGGGGTATAGACCTTGCTCACGCCCATGGCACGCAGGCGGTTGGCGTCCTCCTCCGGGATGATGCCGCCCACCACGACTGGGATATGACCTAGGCCCGCCACATTCATCTTTGCCATCAGGTCGCGGATCAGCGGGATGTGGGAGCCGGACAAGATCGACAGCCCCACCACATGCGCCTGATCTTTCCGCGCGGCCTCGACGATCTCGTCCGGGGTCAGGCGGATGCCCTCATAGGTGATATCCATCCCGCAATCACGGGCGCGGGCGGCGATCTGCTCTGCTCCGTTGGAATGCCCGTCCAGCCCCGGTTTGCCGACCAGGAATTTCAGCCGACGGCCCAGCTTGTCTGACACAGCATCGACGCGGCCCCTTATGTCTTCCAGCCCTTCCGTGCGGTTGGACGGGTTGCGCGACACGCCGGTCGGGCCCCGATATTGGCCGAAGGCCTGGCGCACCATGTCGCCCCATTCGCCCGTCGTGGCCCCTGCTTTTGCCGCCGCGATGGAGGCAGGCATGATGTTGCTGCCCGATTGCGCGGCGTTGCGCAGGTCTGCCAGTGCTTTGTCGACCGCCGTCTGGTCGCGGGCCTCCCTCCACGCGGCCAGACGGGCGATCTGGTCTGCCTCCGCATCGGCGTCAGCTACCATAATGGCCTCGTCGCCTGCGGTCAGCGGGCTTTCCTCATGCTGCTGGTACTTGTTCACGCCGACCACGACGGTGTCGCCGGCCTCGATTCCGGTGATCCGGTTGGCGTTGGATTCGACCAGCCGCGACTTCATGTATTCAATCGCCTCGTTCGCCCCGCCCATGGCGTCGATGGTCGCAAGCTCTGCCCGAGCACCGTCTTTCAGCGCCTCTACTTTGCGATCCACCGCCGGGTTGCCGTCAAACAGGTCTTCATATTCCAGCAAATCCGTCTCGAAAGCCATGATCTGCTGCATCCTGAGCGACCATTGCTGGTCCCACGGCCGCGGCAGGCCGAGCGCTTCGTTCCAGGCGGGCAGCTGCACGGCGCGGGCGCGGGCGCGTTTGGAAAGGGTCACGGCCAGCATCTCGATCAGGATGCGGTAGACGTTGTTCTCAGGCTGCTGCTCCGTCAATCCGAGGGAGTTCACCTGAACCCCGTAGCGGAAGCGGCGGAATTTCGGGTCTTCGACTCCGTAGCGTTCCCGGCAAATCTCGTCCCAGAGGTCCACAAAGGCGCGCATTTTGCACATCTCAGTGACGAAGCGGATCCCGGCATTCACAAAGAAGGAGATACGGCCCACCATGGCCGGAAAATGCTCCGCCGGGACTTTGCCCTTCAGGTCATCCAGTACCGCGGTGGCCGTGGCCAGGGCAAAGGCCAGCTCTTGCTCCGGCGTCGCGCCAGCCTCCTGGAGGTGGTAGGAACACACATTCATCGGGTTCCATTTCGGCAGATGCTCCCGCGTGTAGGCGGCGACGTCGGTGATCATCCGAAGTGAGGGGTGCGGCGGGCAGATATAGGTGCCGCGCGACAGGTATTCTTTGATGATGTCGTTCTGCACAGTGCCCTGCAGTGCTGTGATATCCGCACCCTGTTCTTCCGCCACGGCAATATAAAGCGCCAGCAGCCAGGGCGCCGTCGCGTTGATCGTCATCGATGTGTTCATGTGATCCAGTGGGATCTCGTCAAACAGGGTCCGCATATCACCCAGATGCGCGACGGGCACGCCGACCTTGCCAACCTCGCCCCGCGCCAGCTCATGGTCGCTGTCATAGCCGGTTTGTGTGGGCAGATCGAACGCCACGGAAAGACCCGTCTGCCCCTTCGCAAGGTTCCCCTTGTAAAGCGCGTTGGAGGCGCGGGCGGTGGAATGGCCGGCATAGGTCCGAAACAGCCAGGGGCGGTCTTTTGGTGTCTCGGTCATGGCACTCTCCCGTGAATCGGTTCGGTAACTTTATTGCGTAGATGTTTAAATACGGGGAATATTATGCCAATGTCAATTCGCTGCGTCGCAGAAATTCAAGGGTGACAACACTGGGTCAGTCCAGCAACGCGGCCTCACCCAGGATGAGGTCTGCATCCGGGTCGCTGATCTCTTCCAGCTCGGCCAGCACCGCCTCCTGCGCGGATTGCGCCTGTCCGGCCACGGTACCCAATGTACGGCGGGCAATGTCGGCAACATCAGTGTCCAAATCATCGCGCCAGACAACGTAGGCGGGGTAGGGGAACCGCGGCGCGTCGGGGACCAGATGCAGGCGCCCCGCCTCAAGATACTGCTTGATATACCGCGCCGGCAGATAGGCCGCGTAGTGGCGCGTGACAATGAATTCTGCAGCCATCGCACCGAGGGAGAAGGTTAAACCGGGATTCGTCAGCTCCGGCAGTGCCATGGCATGGGCCTGCACAAATTCAGGACCCCAATCGACAAAAACATACCGTCCAGCCAGATCCAGCGTGGGGTCCGGCCATGAAGCCGCCAGCACGAGTGTGTCATCGCTGACCTGCGACACGCTCAACCCCGCGCGCAGCTGCGGGGTGTAGAGCAGCGCGGCCTGCACGATGCCTTCGACCAGAAACCGGGTAAGGCGGTCGGGCATCCCCAGCTCTGTCCGCAGGTTCAGGGTCGGGCTTTCGGCGCGCAGCGCATCAATCCAGCGAAATCCCAGTCGTGGCCAGAGAGAGTATTGCGCGCCAATGGTCAGGCTCTTGGTAAACCCCTCTGGGATAGCCACCTGCTGCCGCGCTTCTTCCCATAGTTTCAGCAAGCCAAGGGCATAACGCTCGAACTCCGCGCCCGCTGGTGTCAGTTCTGCCCCAGCTTTGGACCGGGTGAAGAGGGGACGGCCCAGACTGTCCTCCAACCGTTGCACCCTTAGGGAGACGGCAGATTGGGTAACAAACAAACGATCCGATGCGGCGACGAAGGAACCGCTAGCAGAGACTTCAAGAAATGTGCGGATCAGGGCAATGTCCATTCTGAATATATAAGCAATACTCGCTCTAAAGGCAATTATTATTCGTTTTTCTTGTTTGATGCGGGTGGCTATATCCACTTGCAGACATCAAGCGGATGTCCAACCGAGTTACGAAGGAATGTGATAATGATGACCAAGAAAAACACCGCGATCGCCGCCCTCCTGGGTGCCGTTCTGGCCCTGTCTGCCTGTTCTACGAACCAGGTCGTGGACACCACGGTCGATGCGTCGGGCTTCGTCGTCAAAACGGCTGCCAAAGGCGCCGTGGGCGCCGGCAAGCTGGCGTTCAAAGGGGCCAAGAAAGTCGCAGGCGCCGGTCAGTAACCTCCATTCCATCACGCAAGATGCCTGGCGCAGCCGTCTGGTTGCGCCGGGACCACTCGCTCCGCCCCGGTGTGCGTCGTCCCGCGCGCCGGGGTTGGGGGGGCGACGGGCGCGGGGCGGGGACAAGAATGCGCCAGGCATTTACCCCGCCTCAATTCCCTGCCACTCTGCCTCTATGTTTCAAACCGTTGAGCTGCCCATCTGGGCGTTGATCCTGATGGGCCTTCTGGCCGCGGTGACCGCTGCCTCTCACCTGCTTTTCCCGTCCGTCCGCTGGTTCTTTCGCCGCCGGGCGGAGCGTGTCGTGGCGCGCCTCAACACTCGGCTGAAACGCCCGATCCAGCCCTTCAAGCTGGCGCAGCGGCACGACATGATCCAGGACGTCCTTTATGACCCGGACGTGATCCGCGCGGTCAACGACTATGCACAGAAACAGGGCATCCCCGACAATGTAGCTTTTGAAACGGCACAAAGATATGCGCGCGAGATCGTCCCCTCCTTCAGCGCGACGATCTATTTCGGCTGGGGCACGCGTCTGGCCAAGTGGCTGTCGCGCGGGCTGTACCGGGTGCGGGTGGTCGGCCAAAACCACGACCTGATCGAGGGGATCGATCCAGAAGCCACAGTCGTCTACATAATCAACCACCGTTCCAACATGGATTATGTGCTGGTCACCTATCTGGCCGCTGGCGACACATCGCTGTCTTATGCGGTTGGGGAATGGGCGCGGGGCTGGCCGCTCAGGCCGTTGATCAAGATGATGGGCGGCTATTTCATCCGGCGCAAATCGCTCAACCCGCTTTATCGCCGCGTGCTCGCCCGTTACGTGCAGCTATCCACGCGCGAGGGGGTGGCGCAGGCCGTTTTCCCAGAGGGCGGGCTGTCGCGCACCGGCGCTTTGGGCGATCCGAAACTGGGGCTGATCAGCTACATCATAGACGGGTTCAACCCCGAGACCTCCCGCGATGTGGTCTTCGTTCCCATCGGGCTGAACTATGACCGCGTGTTGGAGGACCGTGTGCTGGTCGCTGCCGCAGGCGACCGTCGCACGCAGTTCAAATTTCGCATGATCACCGTGTTTCGCTATGTCGGCCGTCACATCTGGCAACGGTTGACGGGCAAGTTCCACCGGCTGGGTTTCGCTGCCGTGGCCTATGGCACGCCGCTGTCGCTGCGTGAATTTCTCAGCAGTGCGCGCGACGACGTGGCTGAGGACCTGGGGGCCGAGGTTATGGCGCGGGTCGCAAAATCTGTGCCCGTGCTGCCCGTGCCGATCATAGCCACCCATTTGCAAGAGGCGGGTGGCGTCTTGGCGCGAACCACGTTGGAAGAGCGTTTCGAGGCCGAGGTTACTCGACTGCAGAACCAGCAGGTCAATGTCTGCCTGCCGCCATCCGGCCCCAGAAAGGGCTTCGACGCGGCGTTGCGTCTGCTGGAGGCGCGGGGGATGGTTGCCCAGGAAGCGGGGCAGGTGCGTCTGACCGGCAAGTTTGATGATTTGATCCCCTACTACGCGAAATCGGTGGCTCAATTTCTAATCTGATTCTAGCACGACATAAAATTACAAAAACGAACTGTTTCTGGTTGTAATATTGCTTTGACCTTTGTAGATCGTCTTTATTGGCGACGCAGCATTTGATTCTGCGAGGCAGCATGAGAAAGTAAGGAATTCAACGATGGCCCTGGATACGCGAGACCCCGTTATGCAATATGATGCCCCGATCAAAGACCTCTATGAGGTTGGTGAAATCCCCCCTCTGGGCCATGTGCCAAAGCAAATGTACGCCTGGGCCATCCGCCGCGAACGCCATGGCGAGCCTGAACAGGCCTTCATGTCCGAGATTGTTGACGTCAAGCAACCCGACAGCCATGAGGTTGTCGTCTTGGTGATGGCCGCCGGGGTGAATTATAACGGCGTCTGGGCAGGCCTCGGTGTGCCGCTCAGCCCGTTTGATGTGCATGGGGAACCCTATCATATCGCAGGCTCCGATGCGTCGGGCATCGTCTGGGCCGTGGGCGACAAGGTCACGCGCTGGAAGGTCGGCGACGAGGTTGTGATCCATTGCAACCAGGATGATGGCGATGACGAGCATTGCAATGGCGGCGACCCGATGTTCTCGAACTCGCAGCGCATTTGGGGCTACGAGACGCCGGACGGCTCCTTCGCGCAGTTCACGACCGTGCAAAGCCAGCAGCTGATGCCGCGCCCGCAGCACCTGAGCTGGGAGGAAAGTGCGTGCTACACGCTGACGCTGGCCACGGCCTACCGGATGCTGTTCGGCCACCACCCGCATGAGCTGAAGCCCGGCCAGAACGTTCTGGTCTGGGGCGCGTCGGGCGGTCTTGGGTCCTACGCGATCCAGCTGGCCAACACCGCTGGCGCGAATGCGATTGGCGTGATTTCGGACGAAAGCAAGCGTGACTTCGTCATGGGGCTGGGCGCCAAGGGCGTGCTCAACCGGAAGGATTTCAACTGCTGGGGGCAGATGCCTACGGTGAACTCGCCCGAATACAAGGAATGGTTCGGCGAGGTGCGCAAGTTCGGCAAGGCCATCTGGGACATCACCGGCAAGGGCAACAATGTCGATATGGTGTTCGAGCATCCGGGCGAGGCAACCATGGCGGCCTCGGTCTTTGTTTGTAAGAAAGGCGGGATGGTCGTGATCTGCGCCGGCACCACGGGCTACAACCTGACAATGGATGCGCGGTATCTTTGGATGCATCAAAAGCGCGTGCAAGGCTCGCATTTTGCGCATCTCAAGCAGGCCGCCGCCGCCAACCAGCTGATGGTGGAGCGCCGGCTGGACCCTTGCATGTCCGAGGTTTTCCCCTGGAACGAGATCCCGCAGGCCCATACCAAAATGCTGAGAAACGAGCATAAGCCGGGCAATATGGCGGTGCTTGTCACCGCGCCGCGCACGGGTCTTAGCACGTTCGAAGACACGCTTGAGGCAAGCCGTCAAGCATAGCTTCCCGCACTTGACGAATCCAATTTGAACCCTCGCGAATCAAGCGATTTGCGGGGGCTTTTTCTTTTTAAAACAGGGGTATTGAGTGGGAACAACACCTTAGAAATAAGGTCCCTCACCATAAATGGCGAAGGAGAATCCGCGAATTTATTTGCGAACCGGTTTTGGCGTATTCTTATTTTAACGATTGATTAACTCTTCAAAAGGACACTCATTATGACAAATGACTGGATCATCGACGTATTGACCGACCTGCGTAAGTTTACCGCCTCCAACTCGATGGAGCATCTTTCAGACCGGTTAGACGAGACGATCCAACTCGCCATGCATGAGCTCAACGCGGTCCATGTCATGGGAACTGCAGGGATGAATGAGTGTGAACAAAGCCATCGACATGCAGAAAGAGCTTTCACAGGCGACAACGCTTGAGGAGCTGCAGCGTGCAACGGAAGCCATCCGGGATGAATACCGCGTCGATCATGTCGTCTATCACTGGGTCAACAGCGTCGGTGAGCGATTTGGATGCGGCACCTACAGCACCGAATGGATCGACCGTTATCTCGAAAAAGATTACCTCTATAATGATCCGGTCATCCTTGGATGCTTTTACCGCTTCGACCCGGTCAATTGGAAACAGCTGGATTGGAGCAGCAAAGGTGCCCGAGAGATGCTGCGCGACGCCATGGATCATGGCGTCGGACCACAGGGTTTCTCAATCCCTATAAGGGGTCCGAAAGGGCAATACGCAGTCTTCACCCTCGCAGACGGCCGGAATGATCAGGATTGGCAGGACCTGATCGAAGCAAGACGCAAAGACCTGATCCTGGTGTCACATGCGTTCAACCGAAAAGCGCTCGAACTTGAAGAAGGTGTCTTTAATCTGCAATCGGCCCAGCTATCGCCGCGCGAACGCAGCACCCTGACCCTGCTGGCCAAAGGCAACAACCGCGCGCAGGCGGCCAAGGAGCTGGATATCTCTGAGAACACCCTGCGCGTCTACGTCGAATCCGCCCGTCACAAGCTGGGCGCATTGAACACCACCCACGCGGTCGCGCGGGCCTTGGCAGACGGACAAATCGTTGTCTGATCGATTCGTTTGTTAACGGATCGTGACGGCGTCGGCATGGCAATTCATGCCTTACTTACCAGTTTTGTAGACCTTTCTCCCCACACACCAGGGAGACCACGCCATGCTTCGCTTTATCTACGCCAACGACCTGAACGCCTACCCGCTTCTTAAAGACACCATGTTCAAACACCGCGCCATCCAATTCCGCGACCGGCTGGAATGGGATGTCACCGTGGATGAGAACGGCCATGAACGCGACGAATATGACGCCATCAACCCGCTTTACGTGATTTGGGAGCGGGAAGACGGCACGCATGGCGGTTCGATGCGGTTTCTGCCCACGACGGGTGACACAATGGTGCATGATCACTTCGCAGACCTCATTGAGGGCAGCGATATCCGCAGCCCGCTGATTTGGGAATGTACCCGGTTCTGTCTCGCGCCTGACGCTGACCGCCGCGTCACCGCCGCGCTTGTGTTGGGTGCCGCTGAGTTGATGGAGAATTTTGAACTGATGCAATTTGTGGGCGTTTTCGATCCGCGCATGGAGCGCATCTACAGCCTGCTGGGCGTCTGCCCTGACGTAATTGGCCGTGCCGGTGAGGGCGCTGAAGAGATCGGGGTCGGTCTGTGGGGTTTTGACGAGACTGCCCGTCCGAAAGTGCAGGCCCGCGCGAAACTGACCAAGGCCCAGGCAGAGCTTTGGTTCCGCATGTCCTTCAACACCCAATACGCGGCCGTCGCCGAAGAGCAGTATTTGCAAGCCTGCGCCTGATTTCAGGCCGGTTTCTCGCTGGCGGCGGGCTTGGCGCTTGGGTAGTCTGCCCGCATGTCTCAGCCCGCCACCATCACCTATTCCGACGATCAGGCCGAGGCTTATGATGCGGTGGCCGATCTGCTGGGACGGGCAGGGGTCGACATCACCTCCGGCGACACGATGCCTTTGCAGGAAAATCGCGATCAGGTGATGGCCATCGTCGGCAAGGCGGGATCGGGCAAGACGCTGCTTTTGTCCGAACTTGTGAAGGCGGTGATCGCATCCGGCGTCGATCTGGTCTCAGGCGATTATGAGGGCAAGGCGCGCAAGGACCGCCGGACCTTGGCCGTGCTGGCCCCAACCAACAAAGCCGCCAGCGTTTTGCGCAACCGCGGCGTGCCGGCCACCACCATCCACCGCATCCTCTATACGCCGCTATACGATCCTGATTACGAGCTGATTGCCGATTGGCTGGCAGGCCAGGGCGACCGCCCGGAGGTTGAGGGGCTGGCCGATGCCGCACTTGACCGGGCCAAGACCTTCTATGACGCGCATAAATCCATCCCCGGCGCGCTGGCTGCTGCGGGGCTGCGCGGGTCTGACTTCATTCAGGGCTGGAAACGCCGCGAGGACCCGCTTGATATCGGTTTCGTCGACGAAAGCTCCATGCTTGATGACAAGCAATTCGACGACCTGCGGGAAATCTTCTCGACACTGGTCCTGTTTGGCGATCCGGCTCAGCTTGCGCCCGTCGGCTCCAACGGGGACATGGTGTTTGACACGCTGAAAGATGGCCGCCGGTTGGAGCTGTCCCGCGTGCACCGCCAAGACGCGGGCAATCCGATCCTCGATCTGGCCCACGCACTTGCCGACCCTGAGGTCGATTTCTACCGCTTTGAGACCCTTGTGCGCGAAGCGGCCCAAAAAGACGACCGGGTCGTTTTCGCCGAACGGGTGGAGGCCGACCTGATGGCCCGTTCCCCCGTTCTGGTCTGGCGCAACGCGACCCGGATCCGGCTGATCCAGGCCTGGCGCGGGGCCTATGGGGCCACGGTTGACACGCTGCTGCCGGGGGAACCGCTGATCTGCGACGGGATCGAGCTGCCCGTCAAACATCGCAAGAAGCGCATCGATCTGGAAGCGCGTGGCCTCGTGAAGGGGGCGCAGGTGATCTATATGGGGCCGGGCAAGAAGCCCGGTTTCTCCAAGCTGCATGTGATTGGGGCGGAAGACCCGCAGGTCTCCGCCGCGTCGATCATCAAAATCGAGGCCCCTGACGAGGAAGAGCCGTTCATCCCTTTCGCCGCCCGGATGGGCGCGGCCTTTCTGCACGGGGCTGCGGTGACGATCCACAAGGCGCAAGGCTCGCAATGGGACACGGTGCAGGTCTTCGCCCCGGACCTTTACGCAGCCGCCCGATCAGGCCGGTCGGAGGCGGGGCAGCCCGTGTGGAAGCGGCTTGCCTATGTGGCGATCACGCGCGCCGAAAACCGGCTGCTCTGGGTGACCCGGAACAGGCTCAGCCGCCCTGCGGGCGCGCTTGAGACCAGCGACCTGACCCGCATCGCGCCTGCGCCCCTGACCTTGGAACCCCAGCAAGAGCTGGACGGCTAGCGCGCGCCTGCTATTGCGGGCCCGACGTATCGCCCGGGCAGTAGCGTGGCCCGTGTGCCTGAAGCTGGTAAACCTTGCTGATCGGGGTGCCACTGGTGCTTTGGCTCAGATGCTCCTGCATCTCCAGGCAGCGCGCCGAGGTGGGCCCCGCTGCGGGCAGCCGTATCACTTGTTTCAAGCTCTCGAAAAGCGGCACGCTGAGCGACAGGCCGTCACTGCGGATGCCGCGAAACAGATCTGACCAGATCACGACACCCTTGGTGCGATCAAACAAGCTGGCGGATACCTCCCACAACGGGCCGTCGGTGCGTGCGGTGCCGGAGAGCACAAAACGGGTGTTCAGACTTTCCCCAAGCTGGCCGGCATAGGCGGGTTGCGACATGGCACGGCTGGCCGCGCTGGGCTCGATGACGAAAAGCGGGAGGTGCCGCGCAAGCCCGTGCGCCAGATCGCGGGACAGCAAATCACGTGTGGCCACGTCTCCGTCGTCTGAAAGCACCACCAGCGTCAGGCCGCGCAGCTCTGGTAGCGGAAGCGGGCGCGAGGCGGGCAGGGAAAATAGGGAGGCTGCGACCAGTCCCGCCGCCGCCAGGAAAGCCAGTGTCGGTAAGGTCCTGCCGGGTCTTGGCAAGGTGGCGCCGGAGACCTCACCATCCATCCTGCGCAACAGCTCGATTTTGCTGGAGACCTCAAGCTTGCGATAGATGTTGTTGATATGGGTGCGCACGGTTGCGGGCGCGATATGCAGGTCATCGGCAATCTGTCGATATGTCTGCCCGCTCGTATAGGCGCGCGCCACTTGCAGCTCGCGCCGGCTCATTGTGGATGGCGCTTCCGGCCTAGAGGTCAACATCCCACCGCCAAATTTATCAATCAATATAGGGCAGATTACCAAAAATACGTCAGATGCAGTAGCGATTTTACGCGATCTGGCGGATCGGCAGTGGGCCGGTACAGGGGCAAGCTGGGATCATGCTTGTGACGCCCTCTTCCAGCGATCACCAGCTGATGCCCGCCAGCAGGTAGAATGTCATGGTTAAACAGTGTGCATGGTGCGGCATCGAACGCCCGGTTTGGGGGCCGAATTAACGGCAGAACCTCACATCGGGGCGGGTGGGCCCGCCGTATTGCGGCACCCGCCTATGGACCGCTTCGATGGGGAATCCGGCCCTCGTCGAAGCGGTTCAACCTGTGGGTGTGACTAGAAGCGCAGGTAGCGGAAGAACGCCGACGCCAGCCAGCCTGCCGCAATCGCGATGGCCAGCGACAGGATGCCGTAGACCAGCGGTTGGTTATGGGCCAGATCATATATCCAGCGTTCGATCCCGACCTTTCGCACATCGATGAAGGTGGCAAGCCGCCCGACGACCTGCCCCTCGCGCGTCAGGAAAATGCGCATCGGATAGACGCCTTCCACCAAATTGGCGGGCATGTTCAGCGTGGTCGAAAACAGCGTCTGGTCAAACAGCCGGACGCTGCCTTCGTTTTGTTGATACAGCTCATTCTTCTCCCGCAGCCGGATCAGGGCCTCGGTAAAGGCGCCGGCATCCTCGATCTCTGGCGGGGCCCCCACGGCATAGATCGCGCGCTCTATCGAGATTTGGAAACGCAGGTCTTCCTGCGCGGCCAGCACCTCGTCCAAGGGGCCGGTCGTGGCAACGGCGTAAAAGCTGGGCGCTTTTGCCACCTCCACCGCTTCTGTGTTGACCCAGATGCCCAGCCGCTTGTTTTTCTTGCGGACGGTGACGGCCTCGTTCGGGCCGGAGATCGCGATGATCACATCCACCGGGGCCAGGTCGGGCTGTACGGTGTCGCCCTTGATGGCGCCGTAAATCAGAATGTCCGAGCCGTCGAAATTCGCCGTGATCTCCACATTGCGCTGCGACAGGTCCGCGACCAGTTTTTGCGCCTGTGCAGCCACCGGCATCCAAAGCAGCAGAAGGATCAGGAGGGCCCGCATCAATGCGATCCTCCGACACCGATGGAGTACAGCTCCGATGGCATGATCAGCAGGTCCAGCGCCAGCTTGCCGCAGACCGCCAGCACCATCAGCGACAGCAGGATGCGCAGCTGTTCGGCCTTGAGCCGCGCGCCGATGCGCGTGCCGATCTGCGCGCCAATCACGCCACCCACCAGCAGCAGGACGGCAAGCGCCATATCGACCGTGTAGTTTGTCGTGGCGTGCATCAGCGTGGTGAAACCGGTCACAAAAATGATCTGAAACAGCGAGGTGCCGACCACGACCTTGGTGGGCATGCCCAGCAGGTAGATCATCGCAGGCACCATGATGAAGCCGCCGCCGACCCCCATGATCGCGGCCAACACGCCCACGAAAAGGCCCACAAGCAGCGGCGGAATGACGGAGATATAAAGCCCGCTCGTGCGGAATTTCATCTTGAAAGGCAGCGCATGCACCAGCCCGTGTTTCTTGCGTTGCGGCGCCTTGCCAGGCGTTTTTGAGCGGCGGATCGCCTTCAGGCTCTCGAAGAACATCAGCCCGCCGATGATCCCCAGAAAGACCACGTAGCAAAGCTTGACCAGCAAATCGACCTGTCCCAGCTCGCGCAGGGCGGCAAAGACCTGCACCCCGATGGCGGCCCCGACCAGCCCGCCGATCAGCAGCACCGTACCCATCCGCAGATCGACCGATTTCCGTCTGAGATGCGCCAGCACGCCCGAGAAGGAAGAGGCCACGATCTGGTTTGCCTCCGTCGCCACAGCGACCGCAGGGGGGATGCCGATGAAGAAAAGAAGCGGCGTCATCAGGAAGCCGCCGCCGACGCCAAACATGCCCGACAGGATGCCCACAAGCCCGCCCAGTCCCAACAGCAGGAACGCATTGACCGACACCTCGGCTATGGGCAGGTAGATATGCATGAACCTCCCTTAGACCCGTCCAGTTGACGGGGGCAATGTCAATTTATAGGTCCAGTTGCCATTTGTTGCTGCGCCGCAGCGAAGCGTGGCAAACTGGGACCGAATTAACCCAAACGGTTAACGCTCTTTGACGTAGGGCTCCCCACCCGCGCGCGGCGGGACGGCTTTGCCGACGAAACCGGCAAGGATGACGACGGTCATGATATAGGGCAGGGCGCTCAGCAATTGCGCCTGCACCTTGAAGCCCAGGACCGCCTCGATCACGTCAGGGCGTGATTCCAGCGCGCCAAACAGACCGAAAAGAAGGCAAGCGCCAAGCGCATACCACGGCCGCCATTTCGCGAAAATCAGCGCGGCCAGTGCGATGAACCCGCGCCCCGCGCTCATGTCCTTCACAAAGCCCGCGTTCAGCCCCGTTGACAGATAGGCCCCCGCAATCCCGCATAGCAGCCCGCAGATGCCAACCGCTGCAAAGCGCAGCCCCACCACCGACACGCCGGCCGTGTCGACGGCGGCCGGGTTTTCACCCACGGCGCGCAGGCGCAGCCCGAAGCGCGTGCGAAACAGCACATACCAGGTCATCGGCACACACAGCAGCGCGACATAGACCAGGATCGAATGGCCAGAGATGACATCTGCGTAAAACGGCCCCAGGACCGGCACGGCGCGCAGGCTTTCGGCGAAGGGCAGGGCGAGTTCTTCAAACCTGCCCGCGCCGATCAGGGCGGGGGTCCGCCCGCCTTGCCCGAACCAGCTTTGCGCGACAAGCACGGCAAGCCCCGCAGCCAGAAAGTTGATCGCAACGCCCGAGATCAGCTGGTTGCCCCGGAATGTGATGGAGGCGACGCCATGCAGCGCCGACAGCGCCAGCGAGGCGCCGATGCCCGCAAAAAGTCCCAGCCAGACAGAGCCCGACACCGCAGCCACTGCGGCAGACATGAAGGCCGCAGCCAGTATCTTGCCCTCAAGGCCAATGTCGAAAATCCCCGCCCGCTCCGAGAACAGACCTGCAAGGCAGGCCAGCAGCAGCGGTGTGGCGAGCCGCAGGGTGGAGTCGAAGATTTGCAGCAGCGTGGCGTAGTCCATGGCTCTAGCCCTCCCGCTTCTTGAAGGAGAGGAACATGCGCTCCACGGGGGCACGGACCATCCCGTCAAGCGCGCCCGTGAATAGGATCACAAGCGCCTGAATGACGATCACCAGATCGCGCGGGATCGAGGTCCAAAGCGCAAGCTCCGCCCCGCCTTGATAGAGGAAGCCAAAAAGGATGGAGGCCAGCAGCACGCCAAACGGATGGCTGCGCCCCATCAGCGCCACGGCGATGCCGATAAAACCGGCCCCCTCGACGGAGTTCAGCACAAGCCGCTCCGCCTCGCCCATGACGTTGTTAATGGCCATCAGCCCGGCCAGCCCGCCAGAGATCGCCATGGTGATCATGATGATCTTCACAGACGAGATACCCGCATATTGCGCAGCCTGCTCAGACTTGCCAAAGGCGCGCAACTGGTAGCCGAAGCGGGTGCGCCAGATCAGGAAATAAACCGCGACGCAGGCCAGCAGCGCGATGATCAGCGTCACATTGGCAGGCGTGCGTTCCGCGAAGGGGATGCCGATGCCGTTCAATATGTCGCTGATCGTGGGCAGATGCGTGGGCTCAGGGAATTTGGCGGAGGCCGGGTCCATCTGACCCGCCGGGCGCAGCAGGTTCACCAGCACGTAGTTCAGCAGCGATGCCGCGATGAAATTGAACATGATCGTCGTGATCACGATGTGGCTGCCACGTTTGGCCTGCAGATAGGCGGGCACTATCGCCCAAAGCGCGCCAAAAAGCGCCGCCCCGAAGGAGGCCGCGACCAGCGCAATCGTCCAATGCGGCCAGGGCAGCATCAGGCAGACAAGGGCGACACCCAAGCCCCCCAAGGCGGCCTGCCCCTCCCCGCCAATGTTGAACAGCGCGGCATGGAAGGCCACCGCGACGGCCAGCCCCGTGAAGATAAAGTTGGTCGCATAGTAAAGCGTGAAGCCCCAGCCGTAGCTGGACCCCAAAGCGCCGTCGATCATCAGGCTGACGGCCTCCACCGGGTCCTCGCCGATGGCCAGGATCACCAGCCCCGAGATCAGGAAGGCGAGAAGCAGGTTGATCAGCGGGATCAAAACGATATCGGCCCATTTCGGCATGGCTTGCATCTACGCTATCTCCTCGGCGGGGGCCTGCGACGCGCCAGTCATCCCGGCCATCATCAGCCCCAGCTCTTTCTCGTCGGTCTCATGGGGCAGCCGTTCGCCCATGATCTGGCCGTCAAAGATCACCGCGATCCGGTCAGAGAGGGACAGGATTTCCTCCAGCTCGACGGATACCAGCAGGATCGCTTTGCCCGCGTCACGCAGCTCCACAATGCGCTGGTGGATAAACTCGATGGCGCCGATATCCACGCCGCGCGTAGGTTGGCCGACCAGTAGCAGGTCGGGGTTGCGCTCGATCTCTCGCGCCAGCACGATCTTTTGCTGATTGCCGCCGGAGAAGCTTTTCGCCTCCAGCGCGGGGTTATTGGGGCGCACGTCAAAGCGGTCGAACTTGCCCGCCGCGTCTTCCTTGATTGCGCCCTGATCCATCAGCGCGCCAGTGTTGAAGCGGTCGTCATGGTGGTAGCCGAAGGCCACGTTTTCCCAGGCCTTGAAATCCATGATCAGGCCTGAGCGCTGCCGGTCCTCGGGCACATGCGCAATCCCGCGTTCCCGCCGCGACCGCGCGTCAGACAGCTTGCCCGTCAGGTCCAGCGGCTGGCCGTTGACCTCGATCTCGCCGGTGGCGGTCTGGATGCCGCCCAGCACGTCCAAAAGCTCCGACTGGCCGTTGCCCGCGACGCCCGCGATGCCCAGAATTTCGCCCGCCCGCACATTCAACGACACGCCTTTCAACCGCTTGACGCCCTTGTCGTCCGTTACCTCAAGGTTGCGCACGTCCAGAATGGTTTTGCCGGGTTGCGCGGGCACCTTGTCGACGCGCAACAGCACTTTGCGGCCCACCATCAGCTCTGCCAGTTCCTGCGGCGAGGTCTCGGAGGTTTTGACCGTTGCGGTCATTTCGCCGCGTCGCATGACGGAGACCGTGTCGGTCACCTCCATGATCTCGCGCAGCTTGTGGGTGATCAGGATGATCGTCTTGCCCTGCGCCTTCAGCCCCTCAAGGATGCGGAACAGGTGGTCGGCCTCGGCAGGGGTCAGCACGCCGGTCGGCTCGTCCAGGATCAGGATATCGGCCTTGCGGTAGAGCGCTTTGAGGATCTCCACCCGCTGTTGCATGCCCACACCGATACTCTCGATCCGCGCGTCGGGGTCGACATTCAGCTCGTAATCAGCGGCCAACCGCGTCAACTCCTTGCGGGCCTTGCCGAGCGAGGTGGACAGCCGCATGCCTTCCTCCGCCCCCAGCACCACGTTCTCAAGGACAGTGAAGTTTTCGACCAGTTTGAAATGCTGGAACACCATCCCGATACCCGCGGCAATCGCCGCCTGGCTGTCAGGGATCGCGGTCTTTTTGCCGGCGATGAAGACGTCGCCCTTATCGGCCTTGTAGAAGCCATAGAGGATCGACATCAGCGTGGATTTGCCCGCGCCATTCTCCCCGATGATGCCGTGGATGGTGCCGGGCATCACCCGGATGGAGATGTCCTTGTTGGCCTGCACCGGGCCAAAAGCCTTGGAGATGCCTTTCAGCTCAATCGCGGGGGCCGTGTCGGTCATCAACCCTCTCCCATACCGGTGAAACCCACCAGCCGCGTGATCCGGCCATCGGCATCAAGATCGGCGAAATACTGGCCGCGCATCATTGGGTTGCCGTCTTTAAGGAAATCGACCGTCGCCCGCGCATGCCCGTGATGCTCGGATATCTCGACGACCTGCGCGCCGCCGCCCGGCATATGCTGGGAAAACTGCGCAACATATTGGGCAAGGTCATCGGCACCTGTGACAGGCTCAGGCGTGTTCGGGTCGGCGTAATAGACCGCATCGGTGACCGCAGCTTTCACGGCCGCGTTGTCCGCGTCGGCCCAGGCCGCAAAAAATGTCTCAATTGAATGTGTCATCGCGCCCCCCGCAAAGCCAAAAAAGGGCCACGCCTGTGATCAGGCATGGCCCCGTATCTTACGTCAGCGCTTTAGAAATTCAGCGCAGGGCAGCTTTCGTCGGACATGTAGTCATGCACGGTGATCTCGCCGTCGATGATCTTGGCCGCAATCGCGTCAACAGTGGCCTGCATGTCGGCAGAGACCAGTTCCGCGTTGTTTTCGTCCATCGCGTAGCCCACGCCCTCAGCCGCGAGGTTCAGCACTTTGACGCCGCCGGGCTGCTCGGTGCCTGCGGTGAAGGCGTCATAGACGGCCACGTCCACGCGCTTCATCATCGAGGTCAGAACTTTGCCGGGGTGCATGCCGTTCTGGTTGCTGTCCACGCCGATCGACAGCGCGCCTGCGTCTGCTGCGGCCTGCAACACGCCCACGCCGGTGCCACCAGCGGCCGCGTAAACCACGTCAGCGCCCTGGCTGATCTGCGCCTTGGTCAGCTCGCCGCCCTTTACGGGGTCGTTCCAGGCTGCAGGCGTCGTGCCGGTCATATTGGCGATGACTTTGGTGTCCGGGTTCGCCGCTTTCGCGCCTTGCGCGTAGCCACAGGCGAAGCGGCGGATCAGCGGAATGTCCATGCCACCGATGAAGCCCACAGTGTTGTTCTTGGAGGCCTGCGCCGCCATGTAGCCCACCAGGTAGGAGCCTTCATGCTCGGTAAACACGACGGAGGTGACGTTTGGCTGGTCAACAACCATGTCGATGATCACGAAATCCGTGTCAGGGTAGTCCGGTGCGACCTCACCCAGGACGGAGCCGAAGGCAAAACCGGTCATCACAACAGGGTTGGAGCCGGTCTCGGCCAGACGGCGCAAGGCTTGCTCCCGCTGTGCTTCGGACTGCATCTCGATCTCGCGGTAGGAGCCGCCGGTTTCCTCTGCCCATTTCTTGGCACCGTTAAAGGCGGCCTCGTTGAACGATTTGTCGAATTTGCCGCCAAGGTCGAAGACGATGGCAGGGTCGGCAAGGGCGGCGCCCGCAGTCAGGGCCAGCGATGCAGCGGCACCAAGCAAAGATTTCATGAGGGTCATTCGTGGTCTCCCAGATTTTGGATGAGCCGGTTTCCCGGTCCGGGCTTATCAGCGCCCGTCTGTTAAATGCGCAGGGCCTGTCGGCCCACATAGGGCTGCATTAAGGGCCAATGCCGGGGGGAGGGCAACCGATTCTTGCCCCGTGCCGCCCCACTGCAGCAGGGGGGTGGTACGGTCATTTGCATAACGCCAGGTCAGTTGCCCGTTTTTTGAGCAGCGCAGAAATGCGGGATGGAATCGGGGTTAATCAGCGGCAAACCGGTGTCTGAGAACCAGCCCGTCCGTGCCGTCAAAATACCCTTTGCGTGTCCCGACCTCTTCAAAGCCCATATCGGCGTAAAGCGCCCGCGCGGCCGTGTTGTCGGCGGCAACCTCCAGAAAGCTTTGCTGGCCGCCCATAAGTGCCACGCGATGCAAAAACGCCTCGACCAGCATCCTGCCCGTTCCCTGACGCCGCGCCTCGGGCGGGACGGCCAGCGTCAAAAGCTCCGCCTCGCCTGCCGCACAGCGCCCGACCAGAAAGCCTCCCGCCTGCTTGAGCAGAAACACATGCGGCAGGCCCAGGATTTTGTCGAATTCGTCCGCGGTCCAGGGGCGGGGCTTTGTGAAGCAACGCGCATGCAGCCGGGCCAGCGCCGCGGATGTCATGGCAGGATGACGGGCGCCGGGTCGCGCGGCGGGGCCGCATCGGGGGCGCGCAGGTAATAGGGCGCGGGCCGCGCATCAGGGGGGCCGGATTGCGCCGCACTGAACCGCGCAACGGCAGATGCGGGGGCGAAGGCGGCAGGGGCGTGGCGCAACCCCAGATGCGCCGCAACCTCGTCTGATCGGTGCCCCACACAGGTAAAACCCGGGCCGGGGGCGGGGATGTCGGGAAGCTCAGACAACAGCGGTTCAGTCGCGCGCTGAGCGGTGATCTGCGACAGGTAAAGCGCGCCCCTTGGGGCCTCCAGACTGGCCAGGATCGGCAGCGGGGCACCCACGCTCAGCGCCTCGAACAGGGTCACGCCGCGGGCGGGGATGCCCAGGGCAAGGCTCAGCCCGCGTATGGCAGAAACGGCGATACGGATGCCGGTAAAATTGCCCGGTCCGGTGCCAACTGCCAGCGCGGCAAGGTCGGCGTAGCTGCAGCCCGCGTCGGCCAATGTCTCTTCCAGCAGCGGCATCAGCGCTTCGGCCTGCCCTTTGCGCATCTCTTCATGGCGCGCGGCGAGGACTTGCGCGCCGTCAAACACCGCCATGCCGCAATAGGGGCCGGAGGTATCAAGGCCAAGCGTCAGCTCAGCCATGTCGGGCCGCGTTCAGGGCATCGCGCCCCGTCCCGTTTGATCCAGGCAGCCCATCCGCCGGCACCCAGTCATGGCGCCGGTCAGCGAAGCAGTGAAAGCCGGGGGCCAAACCCGTCGTGTCCTCGATCACGCCAAAGGGAACCCAGGATTGGTCCGGCACATAGTCAAACCGCGCCAGCAAGGGGGAGCCGCAATCGTCGCAGTTCCAGCGGGCCACACCTTCGGCGAAGGAACGCGCGGGCCCCATATCGCTGAGCCCTGCAACATCTTCGTCGGAAAAAGCCGCAAACACAGCCGCGGCAGCCCCGGTCCAGCGGCGGCAATCGTCGCAATGGCAATAGATCACCTGCAGCGGTTCAGCGGTGAAGGCCAGCCGGGACTGCCCGCAATAGCACCGGGCCGAACGCGCCATCAGGCCGCGACGGGGCGGACTTCCAGCACTTCGGGGATGTAATGCCGCAGCAGGTTCTCGATCCCCATTTTCAACGTCAGGGTGGAGGAGGGGCAGCCAGCGCAGGCGCCCTGCATGTGCAGATAAACGACCCCACGGTCAAAGCCGTGGAAGGTGATGTCGCCACCATCCTGCGCGACGGCCGGGCGCACGCGGGTGTCCAGCAATTCCTTGATCTGACCCACGATCTCGCCGTCTTCGCCGGTATGCTCCGCGTGGCCGGAGGACGCCTCGCCTTCGACAGCCTTCGCGCCGGATTGGTAATGCTCCATGATCGCGCCCAGAATAGCGGGCTTGATGTGGTCCCACTCCACCGTTTCGGCCTTGGTCACGGTAACGAAATCAAGCCCCATAAACACGCCGGTCACGCCGTCGACCGCAAAGATGCGGGTCGCCAAGGGGGAGCTGTCCGCCGTGTCGGGCGCCGGGAAGTCCGCCGTGCCGACCTCCAGAACCGATTGGCCGGGCAGGAATTTCAGCGTTGCCGGGTTTGGCGTGGATTCAGTCTGAATGAACATGGCAGCCCACCTTTGCTACGGCCCCGCGAGGCCCAGTGTTTTTGTCAGGTTTAATATGCGGACGCGCTGGCCAAAGGTCAAGAGTTTAGAATGGTTCTAAGAGGCTGCACTCGGGACACCTGATTACCTAACCAGTGCGACGGCTGCTTCAACGTCGCCCTTCGCAATGGCATCTTGCAGCGCTTTCACAGTCGCTGCATCAATCCAGTTCGGCAGATCGCGAGTGAACAAAGCACCCCCCAAATCTGCGTACCTGGCCGCCAAATCCTCAGCAGCTTCTTCCAAAGCGGCGCTTTCAAGCTCTGCAATATCGTCTCTAAACGTAATTCTGAATGCATCAAGGTCTGCGATCAGTCTTTCGTCGCGGACGAGCAATACATGCGCTAAACCCAAAGCAGGATGAAGGGTCGCTGTCGCCCTCGTGGCGTTCATCTGCCGCCGGTTGTTGGGGGCGGAGTTGAAGGACAAAGACAATGTCTGACTGACAAACGCCCTTCCTTCCGGGGACGCCAATTCTTTTGCTAGGTCGCTGAGGGGCAATTTCGGGAGGAAGAAGAAGCTCAGTATGTCTTCAAGTGTTTCGTCTGCGATCTTTCTGGCATCGGCTTCCTGAAAGAGGCGTCGAAGGACCTGGCGTTGGTCGGGTGCGTCCCAGTAGCCAAACGCGAACAATTCCCAGACATCTGCATTTGTTGGATTATCGTCGAGGTGCGCCAAGAATTGGCCAAAGCGCTCAGGATTCGGGTCCGCTTTGTGAAGCAGATATAATAAGCCCGCGCGATACAGTGGATCAGTCGCCTTTTCGGCTGCGTCGACGACAAGATCGCGTGTGGTGGGGGACGCCTGTGCCAACTCAATCAGCTTCTCCATCGACTGGTTTTGCCAAATGGCGTCGTCGCCTTCGCGGATATTTTTGAGCAGGGTAAAGGTTTCTGGCGCACGCAATTGTTCCTGAAGGTCAGCTAGTCGCTGCTCCCGGTCCTTGACCTCTATATCGAGTGCCTCGAGCCGACTGGCCATATGTTCACGCAACTCGTCCAGCTGCGACGTTAGCCTGGACTTTTCGGTGATAAAATTTCGACGCTCGCGATCAAGCGCCAGATTTAGCGCGTCTTTTTCGGCGCTCAGCGCTCGGTCAAACCGGTCCTGTTGCGCGGCCAAGTCGGCGTCGAATTTCTTCTGAGTTTCCGATAACTCGACCTCAATTTCTGCCGCGCGGCTTTGGAGCTGTGCTTCGGCTTTTGCGACGTCGGTCCGTGCAAGTTCGAGTTCTAAGCGGGCTTCTTCAAGCTTTTGGTTTTCCGTGTTCAGGCGTTGCTGGGCCTGAGTGTTCTGGATCTCAAGCAAAGTCTTGTCGTTTTCGAGGCGCGACCTTTCGAGGTCCAAGAATTCAGAGCCTGTCCAGATTGCATAACCAAGTGAACCGGCTGCCAGAAGGGTTGGTCCCAAGACTCCCAAAAATGCGGGCCTGCGCCAGAGTGGGCGCTTCAGTTCGTCAATTTCGGCCAGCAGTTTTTTGCGCTCAAGCCCGTTCAGGCTGTTGTCGTCGGGCGCTGGTGGCGCTTCTGGGGCGGTCCCACTGTCAGACGTGAAGCTCAACTGATCGCCTCCAGCCGCTCCTTGCTCATATCGCCAGGCACGATGGTTATGGGTATAGGGAGGGAGCCGGAGTTGCGCGTCAGCTCTGTCACGAGCGGGCCGGGGCCGCCATCGGTGCCCGCGCCCAGCACCAGCACGCCCACCTCCGCGTCGTCCTGCACCTGCGCCAGGATTTCGCGCACCGGTTCGCCCTCCCGGATGACAAGTTCAGGGTCGACGCCCTGCTTGTCGCGCATCCATTTGGCGAAGACTTCGAAATGGGCGTGGATACGGTCGCGGGCCTCCTCGCGCATGATCTCGCCCACGCCTACCCAATGGTTGAACTCCTCAGGCGGGATGACGGCCAGTATCTCCACCCCTCCGCCGGTGCGGGCCGCGCGCATCGCCGCAAAGCGCATCGCGTTGAGACATTCTTTGCTGTCATCCAGCACGACGAGGAATTTGCGCATCACGGGCCCTTCAATGCTTAAGCGAGCCTGAGCATGGCGGATCGCCTGTGGCAGCGCAACCGCCATTCAGGCGCGCGCGGCTAGTTGGAGCCCATCTGCGAAGCGGGAGCAGAGGACGGGTTGGCCATGCAAGAAAAATACGCCAAACTCTGGAAGCGCGACAGGGTTAACGCCTTGCGGCAGCCGGAGAGGACGCACGTATGGATGAGGATGACAAGGACACCGCAGCTTTCCTGAAAAAGGCGATCGAGGTCGTGCCGGGCGGCATCTACATCTATAATCAAAAGACCCAGTTAAACGAGTTTGCGAACCCTACCGGGTCCTCCCTGCTGGGCTATGAGGTCGAAGAGGCGCAGGCTTACGGCGACGCCCTTCTAGCGACGCTCTGCCATCCCGACGACATCGAAGACCTCGTTGGCTATATGGATAGGATCAGGGCTGCCGCCGACGGCGAGGTGTTGGCGCAGGAGTACCGGATGCGCCACAAGGAGGGGCACTGGGTCTCCCTCGTGTCGCATGACAGGGTGTTTGAACGCGACGCCGACGGGTCGGTCCTGCGCCACATCGGGATCGCCACCGACATCAGCAAGCAAAAGCAGGGGGAGGCCGCCGCAGAGGCCGCCCGTGACGAGCTGGAGACCATTTTCGACGCCGTCTCCAGTGGGTTGGTGGCCCTGGATAGGGACGGGGTGATCGTCAACATCAACTCTGAGGCGCGCCATATGTTGGGCGACATCTCGCAGGAGACTCCGTTCGCCTGGCCCAGCAATATCGCCTTTCTTGAGGCGGGCAGCCTGTCGCCGCTTGACGCTAGTGCTGACCCGGTGCGCCGCGCCATGGCCGGCCACAAGCTGAGCAAGGAGACCTGCCTGATGCGTCGCGGCACCGATGGCGAGGGGGAGCGCTACGTCCGCGTCAGCAGCGGCATGGTCGACCACCCGGCCAGCGGCGTCCACACGGTGCTGGTTATCGATGACGTCACGGGGGAGGAGCGCAACCGCCAGGTGCTGGAACGTAAAAGTCGGCTTGATGCGCTTGGTCAGCTGACGGGGGGCATCGCACATGATTTCAACAACCTGCTGGCCGCGCTGCTCTATTCCGTGGAACTGGCGGGCCGCGCCGCCTCGGACGAAAAACGCGCCAGCTATCTGCAATCCGCCGCCAGCTCTATTGAACGGGGGCGCGCGCTGACGGCCCGCCTGTTGGCATTTGCTCGCAAGCAGCAGGGGCTGGCCTCGGTGAAGGTGACCCGCGACGTACTGTCCGAGTTTCAAGCCCTGATCCGCCCGATGCTGGAGGAGCAGATCGCGTTGGAGGTAGCCGCCGACCATGATGACCTGCGCCACTTTTGCGACCAGACGCAGCTCGAAACCGCGCTGATGAACCTTGTGCTGAATGCGCGCGACGCAATGATGCGAGCCGGAAAAGGGGACAAGGTCACCATCCGTGCCCGCCCCGTACCCGCGCCGGATTACCGCTTGAACGAGGCGCATCAGGAAGAGGTCCCGCAGGACCGCCAAAAGGACGGGCCCAGCAACGCCTTCCGCTATGTGGAGATCAGCGTCTCCGATAACGGGCCGGGGATGGAGGAAGAGACACTCGCCCGCTGCACCGACCCATTCTTCACGACGAAAAGCAGCACATCCGGCACCGGGCTGGGGCTTGCCATTGTCTATGGCTTTGTGCGCCAGTCGGGCGGCAGCCTGAAGGTCTATTCAGAGCTGGGGATCGGGACCACGGTGCAGATGGTGGTGCCGCGCGGCGCGGAGACCGGCAAGCGGGAGGAGGCCGTGGCGAAGGAACACCCCCTACGGGGCAGCGGCCAACGCATCCTGCTGGTCGAGGATGAGCCGGAGCTGCTGGCGATGACGACCGATATCCTGGACGACCTGGGGTTTGAGGTGCTGCAAGCCAGCTCCGGCGCGCAGGCTCTGGAGATGACACAATCAGGTGTCGCGTTTGACCTGCTTTTTACCGATGTGGTGATGCCGGGCCAGCTTGGCGGGTTCGAACTGGCCCGCCGGGTGCGCGACCTGCGGCCCGATATGCCCGTGATCTACAGCTCCGGCTATACCGGGTTCACCGCGTCGGAGATGGGCGCCGTGCAGGCCCGGCTTTTGCAAAAACCTGCCCCGCCTGCTGAGTTGACCGAGGCCATCCTCAGCGCGATGGCGGAGGCCGGTTAGCGCGAGCAAATCCTCTTGCGAGGATTTGGGCCCAGAGTTTCATTGAAACTCTGCCCGCCCGGTCTTTCTTGTTTCACCCCGCTTCCATCGGGCCGCCGGCTTCCTTCCACTCGCTGATGCCGCCGATATTGGTGACATTGGTGAAGCCCATTTCCTTCAAGGTCTTGCCCGCAAGGGCCGCCTGACCGCCCGCGCCGCAGACCAGATAAAGCTCTGCGTCTTTGGTGAAGACCGGATTGTGAAACTTTTCCATCGTGTCGTCCGCCGCGAATTCGATGAAGCCGCGCGGCACCCGGACCGCGCCCGCGATCGTGCCCGAATCCGCAATGGCGCTGCTGTCGCGCACATCTACAAACACCGCGCCGCTGCCATGTTTGGCCACGGCGTCCGCCCCCGGAATGCGGGTCACGGCGGCATTCGCGGCCTCTAGATAGTCCATTGCTGATTTCATTCTGTTTTCTCCTTCAGGTTCATTTGAGTGGGGCAAAAAGCGTGATGTAAGGAGCCACATAGCCCGCAAGCGACACCGCCAGCCAGAAGACCAGCCCGATCACGCGGCACCTTCCGACAGTGCCCAGTCCCAATACATGTCGCGCACCTGTTTGGTGACGGGGCCATGCTGGTAATGGGTGCCGTCAAACTCGGTCACCGGGGTCACTTTCATCATATTGCCGGACATGAACACCTCGTCGGCGGCGCGAAAATCGTCGAAGCTAAGCACCTCCTCATGCACGGCCAGGCCATTGTCGCGCAGGTTCTTGATGTGGCGCGCCCGCGTGATGCCTGCCAGAAAGGTGCCGTTGGGGACCGGCGTGAACACCTCCCCGTCGCGCACCATGAATATGTTGGCGGTTGCCGTCTCGGCCACATTGCCTAACGCGTCGGCCACCAGCGCGTTCCCGTAGCCTCTGCTGCGCGCCTCGACCAGCATGCGGGCGTTGTTGGGGTAAAGGCAGCCGGCCTTCGCATTGACCACCGCGTCCTCGATCACGGGGCGGCGGAACCGGGTGGTGGTCAGCGTGGTGCCCGCGCCGGGCGGCGCCATCGGGATTTCCTCAAGGCAGATGGTGAAGCCGGTCGACCCCTCCTTCGGGGCCACGCCCAGATCGCCGCCATCCAGCGCCCAGTACATCGGCCGGATATAGACCTTGGCGTCTTTCGGGTAGAGCGCCAGCCCCTCCCGCACGGCCTCGACAATCTGCGCGGTTTCCATTGTCGGTGTGATCATCAACGCCGTGGCGGAGCGGTTGACCCGCGCGCAATGCGCCTCCAGATCGGGCGTCAGACCATTCACAGCGCGCGCCCCATCAAAGACCGTTCCTCCCAGCCAGGAGCCGTGATCCGCCGCGCGCATAATCATGACGTCCTCGTCGTGCCAGCGGCCTTCAAAATAGGTTCTGATATTGGTGCCAGATGCCATGCGGCCTCCTTCAAGTGGTGCTTTTGTAAATGCCTTCTGGCAGGTTCAGCGCGGCTGTCAGGTCGCGCAGCTGTTCGGGGGACAGGGTGATCTTGCTGATCCGGTCGGTGCGCGGATCCCATTGCTCTAACGTGATTTCAGCCGCAAATGCGCTGACATTCACATCCTCGCGCAGTGGGCTTTCGCCCTCATCCACCAGCGTGATCACTGTGGCGTCAAATTCATGCTCTATCGTAAACATTTGCGCACTGTCAGACTTTCGGCGGATCATTGCAAGATGCCGCGTCACTTGGGCGTGAACGGGGTGGCCCCGGCACGGTGGCATGTTATGCTGTGCTTTAGCTCAATTGCCGATGAGGACCCGCACCATGATCTTTCGACCCTTTGGCCTGCTGTGTGGTGCACT
>CALHHY010000019.1 GCA_938030665.1 uncultured Litoreibacter sp.
TACAAAGACCCCGGTGCGTCCCATTATGAGGAACGATACCGCAATCGGGTGCTCGGTAATCTCAAGCGCCGCGCAAAGTCTTTAGGCTATGATCTGCAAGAGTTACCACCGGAGGCTGACATGGCTGTTTCTTAGGAAGGCCACTTATTACCCGGCAGGCGATTACGTAGTAATCTGCCGAGAGGGCAGTTCTTTGCGGGCCTAAAGCAATGAGATTTAGGTTTGTCGAAGAACATAGGGCCGACTTCCCAACCAACCGCTTGTGAGGCGTTGTTGGGGTCAGCACACGTGGATTACGTGCATTCCGCAGCCGCCCAGCCAGCCGCCGACAGCGGTCTGATCTGGTCACGCTGGCTCACATCAAAGAACAATCGCGTCTCAGTCTCGGCAGTTATGGTCGGCCTCGGATGACGGAGGAACTGAAGCAGATCGGTTTAGATGTTGGGCACCGTCGGGTCGGTCGTCTCATGCGTCAGAACGGCATATCTGTCGTCAGAACCCGCAAACACAAGGTGACAACAGACAGCGATCACAAGTTCAATATCGCGCCAAATCTGCTGGATAGAAACTTCACAGCGGATCAACCGAACCAGAAATGCCTCTCGGTGATGCAAGCATCACCTGACGGTAATAGGCGGGCGATATCAGCTACGTTTGGACGCGCGAGGGTTGGTTGTATCTCGCTGTGATCCTGGACTTGCATTCGCGGCGTGTCATTGGATGGGCCGTCAGCAACAGAATGAAACGGGAGCTGGCGATCCGGGCGCTGAACATGGCGATCGCATTCCGCTCGCCGCCGAAGGGCTGCATCCATCATACGGATCGCGGATCGCAATATTGTTCTCACGATTATCAGAAGATCTTGCGCCAACATGGGTTCAAAGTGTCGATGTCAGGCAAGGGAAATTGTTACGACAATGCGGCAGTCGAAACTTTCTTTCAGACCATCAAAGCTGAACTGATCTGGCGGCGTTCATGGGAAACGAGGCGGCAGGCCGAAATGGCAGTCTTCGAATACATTAACGGGTTCTATAACCCGCGCCGCCGGCACTCAGCACTGGGCTGGAAAAGCCCGGTCGCTTTCGAACGGAAAGTGGCCTAAACGAGCACATGGCGCGGCACAAAAACGCGACAGGTCCAGATTGTATCGTTTCTCTTTCATAGCCCAGGTCGCAGCATTGCGTCGCGATCCGGGCTTCAAAAGTTTTTTCCCAGCATTTCTTTTAGCGTCGAGACATCCATCATCTGCTCAGCCAGCAACTTCTTGAGCTTGGCGTTCTCAGCTTCAAGCGCTTTCAGCTTCTTTGCATCAGACACTTCCATCCCACCATATTTGGAACGCCACTTGTAGAACGTCGCATCACTGACACCGTGCTTCTGGCATAGATCAGCAGCAGTCGCGCCAGCCTGATGCTCCTTCAAAATCCCAATTATCTGTTCTTCACTGAAACGGCTTCTCTTCATCGTCTGTCTCCTTCTTGGAGAACAGGCTAACCAAAAACGCCGGACATTTCAGGGGAGCAGGTCACCACCTAAGCCCGCAAATGCAGACACGAAATCCGATATTTCGACTGGCTCTGAAAGATCAAGATTAAATACTATTGAAATGCCGTTTTGGTCCATCAGTTGAGAATACGGGTCGTCAATCATTTGTCACCATATAATTCGGAAGTATGAACGCTTGGTGCGTTTGATACATAAGGCCGATAATTTTTGAAGCAATGAAGCGGGGCCTTCTGCGTCAGGGTTTGGGATGCTCGGCCTTCATCTGCCAGGAGCCGCTTTCCTGCGACCAGTATTTGGCAGGAAGTTGCGCTTCCGTCAGCGCCTTCCACTGGCTGCGCGCCGTGTTCACCGCGTCCCCGTCATTGCCATCAAACAGGATCATCGCGCGTTTGAGGGGGTGGATTTCATCCGGGTTCAGCGCAGCACCGTCGATGGAGATGGCGCAATCGGCGGCGTTCGTAACCTCCCCCTCCGTCAGAAGGACCGGCTGGTCGGCATCATGCGGCCCGCCGGCACGGCCATGCGGCAGGAACCCGTCCCCCTCCCACAGTTTTGCGTCGAGCCAATCCAGGCGGGCGGGGTCAGGGCCACGCACCACGATGCGCCACCCGGCCTTGCGCGCGAGGCCCAGAAGCTTGGGCAGTGCCTGTTCCAGTGGCTGCCGAGTAAGGTGATAAAAATAGACCTCCGACATCACTCGGCCTCGTATTTCTCCGCTATCAGTCGGTTCAGGGCGCGCACGCCCCAGCCAGTGGCCCCTTTTGGCGCGAGGTCAGTGTCCGATTTCAGCGAGGCCACGCCCGCGATATCCAAATGGCACCATGGCACGTCCTCCTTGACGAAACGCTGCAGGAATTGCGCGGCGGTAATGGAGCCCGCAGGCCTGCCGCCCACGTTTTTCATATCCGCCACGCGGGATTTCAGCTGCTCGTCATAGGCTTTGCCCATTGGCATCCGCCACGCGCCTTCATCCTCAAGGCCAGCGGCTTTCAGGAAATCGCCCGACAGCGCGTCGCTGTTGGAAAAGACGCCGGCATTCTCATGCCCCAGCCCGATAATGATCGCGCCCGTCAGCGTCGCGAGGTTGATCATGCCTGTGGGGTTGTAGGTTTCCTGCGCGTACCAGAGCACATCGGCCAGCACCAAGCGCCCCTCCGCATCGGTATTGATGACCTCGATCGTGTCGCCTTTCATGGAGGTGACAACATCGCCGGGGCGCACCGCATTGCCCGAGGGCATGTTTTCGACGAGCCCTACCAGCCCCACGACATTGGCCTGGGCCTTGCGCATCGCCAGCGTTTTCATCACCCCGGCCACAACGCCCGCGCCGCCCATATCCATGGTCATATCTTCCATGCCGCCGGCCGGTTTGAGTGAAATGCCGCCCGTGTCAAACACCACGCCCTTGCCCACAAGTGCGAAAGGCGCGTCGCCTTTTTTGCCACCCATCCATTCCATCACCACAACTTTGGACGGGCTGACTGAGCCTTGGCCGACGCAAAGCAGCGACCCCATGCCGAGCTTTTCAAGCTCCGCCTCCTCGAGCACCTTGACCTTGAGACCATGCGCTTTGAGCGCCACAAGCCGGTCGGCAAATTCGGTGGTGGTCAGCACATTCGCCGGCTCGTTGACCAGATCGCGGGTGAAAAATACGCCTTGGGCGACGGCGTCATTTGCGGCCGCCGCGGCTTGAACCTCTTCTGGCTTATTGACCATGAAGCTGACGGCGCCGGGCTCTTTGGGGTCTTTTGTGAAGTGGTCGTCAAAATCGTAGGCTCGCAGGCT
Organism: uncultured Litoreibacter sp.; assembly: GCA_938030665.1. GTDB lineage: Bacteria > Pseudomonadota > Alphaproteobacteria > Rhodobacterales > Rhodobacteraceae > Litoreibacter. The sequence continues at coordinate 3,292 of CALHHY010000019.1, forward strand.
CAGGCCAAGGGCTACTTCCTCCGGCCGGCGCAGGTTACCGCAAAGCACATGGATTTGCTTGCCACCAGCCATCCTGGCAATCGTGGCGCCTGCCTTGCGCGCGGTCACCACGGCGGGGCGGCGGGACAGCTTGACGACGATAACCCCTTCGGCGGCCATGTTCACGGGATAGGCAAGCATGATCGCGCGCCCCTCGTCGAGCTTTTCAAAGGCCTCGCTTTCTGCCAGCCGGGCCACCGCGCCGCGTGACACCCGGTTCACCCGGCGCGCCATGCCGTCGAGGCTGCCTTCGGATGGGATGAAAATGGCCAGAATGCCCTCCGCATCCTTGATCTGGTCGATATTGGTCGCAACAAAGCTGGGGGAGAGCGGCGTAGTCATGGCGGAAACCTCTGGATGAAAGATGTTGCCCCAAGACCTAGCGCGCGGGGAAGCCATTGGCCAGAAGCCCCTTTTGGGGGCGGCTGATTTGGGCTAGTCTGCCTGAAAAAAGAGGGGGAGCTGCACGTGGCGAGATTCGACAGATACATGCTGTCGCAGCTGCTGCTTCTTTTCGGCTTCTTTTCCCTCATCCTTGTGTCGGTCTACTGGATCAACCGCGCGATATCGCTGTTTGACCAGTTGATCGGTGATGGGCAGACCGCGCTGGTCTTTCTGGAATTTACCCTGCTGGCGCTGCCCTATGTAATTATGATCGTGCTGCCCGTGTCGGCTTTTGTGGCGGCAGTCTATGTGACCAACCGGCTCAGCTCGGATTCAGAGATGGTGGTGCTGCAAACTGCCGGCGCCTCGACCTTGCGGATTGCGCGGCCCGTGTTTTTCTTCGGCGTGATCGTGGCGCTGCTTGTGGGCGTGCTGGCCCATATCCTTGTCCCCGCCGCCCGGTCGGAGCTTGCCGGGCGCAGCGCCGAAATCAGCCGCGACATCACCGCGCGTTTCCTGAAAGAGGGACAAATCCTGCACCCGGCCTCCGGCATCACGGTCTATATCCGCAACATCTCCGACCGCGGCGAAATGGAGGAGCTGTTTCTCGAAGACGAGCGCGACCCCGAGGCCACCGTCACGTATACGGCCGAGCGCGCGCTTTTGGTGCGCGTCGATACCGGGCCGCGGCTGGTCATGTCGAACGGCTTGGCGCAGACCTTGCGGACCGATACAGGGCGGTTGTCGACCATCGAATTTGCCGATTTCGCCTTTGATATCGGTGCGTTGATGAAGACCGAACTGGGCCGATCCCGCGACCTGCGGGAACTGCCGACGCCGGTGCTGCTGAACCCGACGCAGGCCGATATTGACAGCGCGCGCGGCGAACTGCCCGATTTTCTTTATGAGGCGCATGACCGGTTTGCCCGCTCCGCCCTCGCTGTGGTGGTGCCAATGATGGGGTTTGCGGCACTGATGATCGGGGGGTTTTCGCGGTTCGGGGTCTGGCGGCAGGTGATCGTCGCGGTGGTCTTAATCATTCTGGTGCAGCTAGCTGCCAACGCCTCCGAGGATGTGGCGCGCAGTGATGCAGGGCTGTGGTGGATGGCCTATCTGGCCCCCAGTATCGGGGGCTGCATCACCTTGCTATTGATCTGGCAATCGTCTCGCCGAAAATTCCGTGGGCGCAGCAAGGCCATGGCCACCCCGGAGGTGCCAGCGTGAAGCTTGACCTTTATTTTGCCCGCAGATTTATCCGGGCCTTCATGCTGGTGTTCGGTGTGTTTTTCGGCATCGTCTACCTGATCGACATGGTCGAACAGATCAGACGGTTCGAGAGCGACGCGGTCGGGATTGTTGAGGCCGGGCAGCTTGCGCTTCTCAAAGCGCCCGCCACCATGTACCGCATGCTGCCGCTGCTGACCGTGCTGGCCACCATCGTCTTGTTTCTGGGCCTTGCCCGCACGTCCGAGATGGTCGTCACCCGCGCCTCGGGCCGCTCTGCCATGCGGTCGCTTTTCACCCCGGTGCTGACGGCAGTTTTCTTCGGCGTTTTGGGGGTGGCTGCGCTGAACCCTATTGTTGCGGCCACCTCAAAGAAGTTTGAAGAAATCTCCCAAGGTTTCGAAGGTGGCGGCAGCGCCGTGTCGGTCAGCGACCGTGGCTTGTGGCTGCGCCAGGCTTCTGCCGACGGGCAGGTCGTGATCCGCGCCAACAGGTCCAACCTGGATGGCACTGAATTCACCGGCGTCACCTTTTACGGCTTCGACCGCGCGGGTTCGGCCACTTACCGTATCGTCGCCGACCGCGCCTTGCTGGAACCCGGCCAATGGGCGCTGACCAATGCCAAGCGCTGGACCTTTGATCCCGACACGAATGCCGAGGAAACCGCACAAAGCTTTGATCGCTTCGCCCTGCCCTCCGACCTCACACGGGACCAGATCCAGGACAGTTTCGGCTCCCCCTCCGCGATCCCGATCTGGGAGCTGCCGACCTTCATTCGCCAACTTGACCGTGCAGGCTTCAGCGCGCTGCAGCACCGGGTCTGGCTACAGATGGAACTGGCCAACCCCGCGCTGCTGGCCGCCATGGTGCTGATCGGCGCGGCCTTCACGATGCGCCATACTCGGTTCGGTCGGACCGGGATCATGGTGCTTTTTGCCATCCTGATGGGGTTTTCGATCTACTTTCTGCGCAACTTCGCGCAGGTGCTGGGTGAAAACGGGCAGATCCCCGTGATCGTAGCCGCCTGGGCGCCGCCGCTCGCGGGCATCTTCATGTCCCTTGGCCTGCTGTTTCATATGGAGGACGGCTGACATGCGCGCCCTAGCTTTTGCCGCCGCCTTCTGCCTTGCCCTGTCAGGGGCGCAGGCGCAGGTGCAAACCGCCTCCCTCGTCGCCGATGAGGTCAGCTTTGACCCAGAGTCGCAGGTTTTGCAGGCGCGCGGCAATGTCAAGGTTTTGCAGAACGGTACAACACTGCGCGCGGCAGGGATCCGCTACGATGGCACCAAGGACCGGCTGGTTGTCACGGGGCCGCTTTATCTGATCGACGGGCAGGACGTGCTGCTGGTTGCCGAGTTCGCCGAGCTGAGCGGTGATTTGCAGGACGGGGTTCTGGCGCAGGCCCGCGCCGTTTTCTCTGAGCAGCTGCAGCTTGCCGCGAATGAGATACGGCGCACCGGCGGGCGGTTTACCCAGTTTCAGAAAGCCGTGGCCTCTAGCTGCGATATCTGCGCTGAGAACCCGACGCCTCTTTGGGAAATCCGGGCGCAGCGCATCACCCATGACGCGCAGGAGCGGCAGCTTTATTTCGACAATGCCAGCTTCCGCGTTCTGGATGTGCCCGTTTTCTACTGGCCCTATCTGCGTCTGCCCGACCCCAGTGTGGAGCGCGCGAGCGGGTTCTTGTTGCCGGAATTCCGCTCCAACGGGGATATTGGGCTGGGGATCAAAACCCCCTACTTCTTCACACTTGGCGAGCATGCCGATCTGACGCTGACGCCCTGGCTGACCACCAACGGGTCGCGCACGTTGGAAGCACGATACCGCCAGAAATTCGTAAATGGCGAGATCGAGATCAATGGCGCGGTCACCGATGACAACCTGACCGACCGTTCCAGCCCGCGCAGCTACGTCTTCGCAGATGGCAGTTTCGCCCTGCCACGCGATTTTCAGCTGACCTTCGACGTGGAGCTGACATCAGATAATGGCTACCTGCTGCAATACGACTATTCCGAGAAAGACCGGCTAGACAGCGCCATCGCCATAGACCGCACCCGGCGTGACGAATATATCGGGTTGGAATTCGTCAACTACCAATCGCTGCGCGAGGATGAGGATAACGACCTGCTGCCAACGCTGGTCGGCGACGCGGTCTATACGCGGCGCTTCACGCCCCGGCTGACCGGCGGCATTGCGTCTTTCTCGGTCGAGGCCAGCGGGCTGTTGCGCAACTCCAGCGATGGCACGGACGGGATCGGCCGGGACGTGACACGGCTTTCCTTTGCAAGCCAGTGGCGTCGCGACTGGGCGCTGCCCAATGGCATGTTGCTGGCAGCCGCCACCGCGGCGCGGGCTGATCTTTATTCGGTCAACCAGGATGATCGCCCTGAATTTGGCGACACGCTCGAGCTGACGCGCTTTATCTCGGCCGAGTGGCGCTGGCCAATGTTGCGCCGCAGCGCAGGCGCGCGCCACCTGCTGGAGCCTGTCGTGCAGTTCGTCTGGTCCGGCGACAGCGCGCGCGACGTCGATAATGAGGACAGCCTGCTGGTCGAGTTTGACGAGGCCAACCTGTTCAGCTTCTCGCGTTTTCCGGGCGTGGATGCGCAGGAACGCGGCGCCCGGACCAATATCGGCGTGACCTATACGCGGCAGGACCCCGCCGGGTGGGAGCTGGGCCTGACCGTGGGTCGGGTCTTCCGCGACGAGGATCTGGGGCAGTTCTCCGTCTCCACCGGGCTGCAGGGGCAAAGCTCCGACTGGCTGGTGGCCACGCAGTTCAAGCTGGGCGACCGGCTTGATGTGATCAACCGCGCGGTGTTTGACGACGGGTTCAGCTTTTCCCGCAACGAGATGCGGCTGAACTGGACCGGGGAGGATTACCGCATCAGCTCCACCTATGCCTGGCTGGAGGCCGATACCGCCGAGGACCGTCCGACCGACACGTCAGAATTCGCCATTGAAGGGGCCTATCAGATCAATGACAACTGGATGCTGTCCTCCAACCTGCGCTACGATTTTGTCGATGACCGGACGACCCGCGCAGGCATAGGAGCGCGGTTTCAAAACGAATGCGCGCAGCTTGATGTTTCTCTCTCGCGCCGCTTTACCTCTTCGACTAGTGTAACACCCACCACGGATGTCAATGTGTCGGTGCAGCTTGCGGGCTTCGGGGCCCGCGCCGGCGGCGGGCGCAGTTTCGCACGCTCCTGCAGCGGCTAGGCAGGCAGATGTGTGAACAAAAAGACGAGCAGAAACCGATGAGTTTGAAACAAGCCTTCACCCCTCTCCATCGCTGGCTGATTGCCGCAGCCCTTGCATTTGTGACCACTGCCGCAGCGCAGGCGCAGGGGCTGTTTGAGACGGCGATTATCGTCAATGACACGGCCATCACCCAGTATGAGATCGAACAGCGCGCGCGCTTCCTGCAATTGCTACGGGCCCCCGGCGACCCGCAGGAGGAAGCACGCCGCGGCCTGATCGAGGACCGGTTGCGCCTGAGCGAGACGCGCCGCGCCGGGATTACCCCAAGCCCGGAAGAGATCGAGCAGGGCATGTCAGAATTTGCCGCCCGCGCCAATCTTGAGACTGAACAATTCATGGCAGCCATCGCGCAGCAAGGCGTGGCGGCTGAAACCTTCCGCGACTTCGTGGTCGCAGGGCTTGCCTGGCGCACCTATGTGCGCGGCCGTTTTGGACCGCGTTCACAAGTGACGGAGGCCGAAATTGACCTGGCCCTGTCGCAAAACACATCCGGTCGCGGCCAGGTCCGCGTGCTGCTTTCTGAAATCATCGTCCCCGCCCAAGGCCCGAATGCGGAACGCAACGCGGCGCTGATCGAACGCCTGTCGACCTCCATCCGCTCGGAATCCGCTTTCGCCTCTGCCGCGCGCCGCTTCTCTGCCGCGCCGACACGAGGGCGGGGCGGACGTCTGGAATGGCTGGCGCTAGGGCAAATCCCGCCCGTGCTACGCGCCTCCGTCCTGACGCTGGAACCCGGCGAAGTGACCGAGCCGATCAATCTAGGGCCCGGCATCGCCATCTTCCAACTGCGCGCTTTGGAGGAGACCGCAGGCGACGCGCCCGAAGCGCTGGCGCTTGAATATGTCAGCCTGTTGATCCCCGGTGGCCAATCCGCTGCTGCTAAAGCCGAGGCGCAGGGCCTGCGCGACAATTACGACACCTGCGACGACCTGTATAAACCGGCGCAATTGCTGCCTGCCGACCGCTTCAACCGCGTCACGCAAGCCGCAAGCCAGGTGCCAGGCGACGTGGCCTTGGAGCTGGCGCGGCTTGACGACAACGAGGTTTCGACCGCTCTGACCACGGCTGATGGCGCGTTCATGCGGTTCCTGATGCTCTGCGGCCGTACCTTGGATGCAGGACTGGAGGAAGCCGATACCCCGCAGCTTGACGAAGACAACGCGCCTATTGCGCAGGTTGATGACCGCGAGCAGGTCCGCCAGCGGCTTTTCAGCCAGCGCATCGCGTCTTACGCGGATAGTTTTCTGGAAGAGCTGCGCGCCGACGCGATCATCATCGAAAACCCATGACACCGCTCTGCCTGACCTGCGGGGAGCCCGCTGGCATAGGGTTGGAAATCGCGTCCAAAGCATGGGATGCGCTACGTTTTGAAGCACCGTTCTTCGTGTTGGGCGACCCGCGCCATATTGACGGGCCCGCGGTCGTGATTTCCGCGCCTGATGCGATTGACCCCGCAGGCCCCCTACCCGTGTTGTCGCATGACTTCGCGGGCGCTGCTCGCGCCGGCCAGCCCGATCCGGCGCATGCCCAAGGCGTGATCGACGTCATAGCGCGGGCCGTGACGCTTGCTAAAGCGGGTCAGGTGGCGGGCATCTGCACCCTGCCCATCCACAAGAAAGCGCTGAAGGACGGGGCGGGTTTCACTTATCCGGGGCATACCGAATATCTGGCCGCGCTGGATGGCAAGCCACAGGTCGTCATGATGCTGGCATGCCCCGGTCTGCGGGTGGTGCCGGTAACCATCCACATCGCGCTGGCGGACGTGCCGAAGGCCCTGACCCCCGATCTGCTGCGCGACACGCTGCGCATCACCGAGGCCGCGTTGAAGCGCGATTTCGGCATCGCGCAACCCCGGCTGGCGGTTTGCGGGCTGAACCCCCATGCGGGCGAAGGCGGCACCATGGGCCAGGAAGAGCAGGCCTGGATCGCCGATTGCCTCGCCGCGCTGGCCCAGGATGGCATGGCAGTGACCGGGCCCTGGCCCGCCGATACGATGTTTCACGCCAAGGCCCGCATGGGCTACGACGTAGCGGTGGCGATGTATCACGACCAGGCCCTGATTCCGATCAAGACGATTGATTTTGCAGGCGGGGTCAACGTGACGCTTGGACTGGACTTCATCCGCACCTCCCCCGATCACGGCACCGCTTTTGACATTGCCGGGCGTGGAATCGCTGATCCAACCTCCACAATCGCAGCGCTGCGTATGGCGCGTGACATGGCGCGGGCGCGCGGCTGATGGCGCAAATAGATGGCCTGCCAACCCTGTCGGAAGTGATCCGCCAGCACCAGCTTTCGGCAAAGAAATCGCTCGGCCAGAATTTTCTGCTGGACCTGAACCTGACCGCCAAGATTGCGCGCCAAGCAGGTGACCTGACGGGCGCGGACGTGTTGGAGGTTGGCCCCGGCCCCGGCGGCCTGACGCGCGGGCTTCTGGCCGAGGGCGCGCGCCGGGTGCTGGCGATCGAGAAGGACGCCCGCTGTCTGCCCGCCCTGGCGGAGATCGCGGAAGCTTATCCGGGCCGCCTCGAGGTCATTAACGGGGACGCGCTTGAGATCAACCCGCTGGCGCATCTGACCGCGCCCATACGGGTCGCGGCGAACCTGCCCTACAATGTGGGGACGGAACTGCTTGTCCGCTGGCTGACGCCGCCGCAATGGCCACCGTTCTGGCAAAGCCTGACGCTGATGTTCCAGCGGGAGGTCGCCGAGCGGATCGTGGCGCAACCCGGCGGCAAAGCCTACGGCCGGCTGGCGGTGTTGTCCCAATGGCGCAGCGAGGCGCGGATCGTGATGGAACTGGCGCCGGAGGCGTTTGTGCCTGCGCCCAAGGTCCGCTCCGCCGTCGTACATCTTGAAGCATTGCCCGCGCCGCGATTTCCCGCAGATCCGGCCGTGCTGAACCGCGTGGTCGCCGCCGCCTTCAATCAACGCCGCAAGATGCTGCGGGCCGGGTTAAAGGGCCTTGCGCCTGATATCGAGGACAGGTTGCTGGCCGCTGGCATCAAACCAACGGAGCGGGCCGAACAGGTGCCGCTGGAAGGGTTCTGCGCCCTCGCCCGAACGCTCGCATAACCCTTGCCAATCCGACACGCCTTGATGGGCGCGGCAAGATGGGACGTGTCGGTCAGCTTTTACTCAGCCGCTGTCTGATCATCAGAAGACGCCTCCGGCGCGGGCTGCGCCTTTGGCTTGCGGGCACGGGGTTTGCGGGCTGGTTTCGGGGTGGCCTCAACCGTTTCCACAAGGCCGCTATCGCCGTCGTCGCCATCGCCATCGCCAAGGTCGATCACGTCAGGCTGATCGCCCCCGCCAAGCACCCGTTCAAGCCCGTCGCGATTGCCGTCCTGGTGGTCGGCTGCGCGCGGCTCGTTGCGCGGTTTGCGGCCCCGGCGCGGCTTTTGATCCGGCTGCGGCTCGTCGCTGCTGGCTTCGGCCTCGCCCTCTTGTGATTTGGGCTGCTGCTGGGCCTGCTGGCGTTCCATCCGTTCTTCGCGTTCGCGTTGCTGGCGTTCGCGCAATGCGGCTTGCTGGGCTTCCTGCGCCTCGCGCTTGGCCTCCTGCTCTTTCATCGCCTCGGCGAGCATCCGTGCGTAATGTTCGGCATGCTGCTGAAAATTCTCCGCCGAGACGCGGTCGCCAGAAAGCTGCGCGTCGCGGTGCAGCTGCTGGTATTTTTCAATGATCTGTTGGGGCGTGCCCCGTACTTTCCCCTCAGGGCCTGAGCTGTCAAAAACACGATTTACGATATTGCCGGAAGGGCGGCTGTTGCTACGGTTCTTGCCGCGCGAACGGGACTTCTGTGATCTCATATGTACTGGGTTCCAGCCTTATCTGTCAGGTCTTGCTTTCGTTCCCATCCGCTTCCACACGCGGCGCCACAATGGCGTAAGACCGAGACCTTATTTTTGGCTTAAGTGTAAGGGGCACCGGGGCGCCACGCGGTTACCCGGTGAGCAAACAACGTAGGGGTGGTATTTGCAAGATGATTCGTGCCTTTGATAGCAAAATCAGCGCATTCTGGCCCGAATGACGCGGTCTTTTCCATTTATGTCGGGCAAAATGTCGACATTCGCGAACCCTGCAGCCCGAAAAACCTGCGCGACCGCCGCGCCCTGGTCAAAACCGATCTCGACCAGCACGCAGCCCTCCAGCGTCAAATAACCCGGCGCATCCGCTGAAATGATGCGGTAAGGGGCCAAGCCGTCACCGCCGGGAGTGAGCGCGATCCGAGGCTCGAACTGCCGCACCTCAGGTTGCAAAGTCTCGTAGACCTCTTCCGCGATATAGGGCGGGTTGGAGACGATCAGATCAAAACGCCCCTCAACATTAAAGAACCAGTCGCTTTGGTGTAGATCTGCACGTTCCGCCAGGCCAAGCTCTGTCTTATTGACCGCCGCCACGGCTAAAGCGTCCTCGCTGATATCTACACCGACCCCGCGCGCCGTAGGCCGCTCCTGCAACAGGCTCAGCAGGATGCAGCCGGAGCCGGTGCCAAGGTCAAGCACCGTGTCGAAGCTTTCCGCCAGTGCGGCCTCCACCAGCGTTTCAGTGTCGGGGCGCGGGTCCAGAACAGCAGGAGAGATATGAAAGTCGTGACGCCAAAAGGACCGCCGGCCGATGATCTGCGCGACGGGTTGCCGCCCCTCCCGCTGCTCGACGGCTGCTAGAAAGCCAGCGAGTTCGGCGGGTGATAACACCCGGTCATTCATCCCAATCAATGCACCGCGTTCGACACCAAGGCTGTGGGACAGCAGGCGCTGCGCGTCGGTCTCAGGATCGGGCAGGCCAATGCGGGTAAATGTCTCGATCGCGCGCTGCAGGGCCGCGCTGACAGTCAGGCTCACAGCCCCTCAGCCGCCAGCATCTGCGCCTGGGCATCCGCCGTCAGCGCGTCGATGATTTCGTCCAGGTCGCCCTGCATCACCTGATCGAGCTTGTAGAGCGTCAGGTTAATGCGGTGGTCCGACATGCGCCCTTGCGGGAAGTTGTAGGTGCGGATCCTTTCCGACCGGTCGCCGGAGCCCACCTGCGCCTTGCGGTCAGCAGAGCGTTCATCGTCGATGCGGGAGCGTTCCAGATCGTATAGCCGGGCGCGCAGCACCTGCATCGCGATCTCCCGGTTGCGGTGCTGCGATTTCTCGGAGCTGACCACAACAATCCCGGACGGGACATGGGTGATGCGGACGGCGGAATCTGTGGTGTTTACGTGTTGCCCACCCGCGCCTGAGGCACGCATGGTGTCAATGCGGATGTCGGTGGCGGGGATGTCGATATCAACCTCTTCGGCCTCCGGCAACACGGCCACGGTGGCGGCAGAGGTATGGATGCGCCCGCCGCTTTCGGTCACCGGCACCCGTTGGACCCGGTGCACGCCGCTTTCATATTTCAACCGCGCGAAGACCCCCTGCCCTTTGACATGGGCGGTGACCTCCTTGATGCCGCCAAGCTCACTTTCCTGCATCTCGATGATCTCAAACGCCCAACCCCGCGTCTCCGCGTAACGGCGATACATATTCAGCAGATCGCCTGCAAAAAGTGCTGCCTCGTCGCCGCCGGTGCCGGGACGGATTTCGATCATCGCGGGCTTGGCGTCGGCGGCATCCTTGGGCAGCAGCGCCAACCTGATCGAGGCCTCCGCCTCGGGCAGCTGTCCACGCAGCTCGGACAGCTCTTCCTCCGCCAGCTCCTTCATTTCGGGGTCGGCCAGCAAGGCTTCGGCATTCTCGATCCCGTCAAGAATCGCCTTGAAGGCGGCGACCTCCTCGGCCACGGGCTTCAGCTCGGCATATTCACGGCTGATGGCTGCGATATCATTCGTCTCACCCGAGGCAAGGCGGGCCTCAAGGAATTCAAATCTCTGTGTAATCTGGGCAAGTTTATCGAGTGCGACCATGTGTTCCCTGCTGCCCGATTGATGCGCGATGGTCAACTATGCTAATCTTTCACTATGAAAAAGATCACGCTTATTCTGGCGTTGACCGCCGCCACCCTGGCCACCCAGTCGCTCGCTCAATCGCGCAAGACGGTGGATTGCTATTGCACCGACAAATCAGGCAGCCGGGTCGAGCTGGGCGAGCTACGCTGCATGAATGTGGGCGGGCGCGTTTTCCTGGCGCGGTGCGAAATGTCGCTGAATGTACCCATGTGGCGCGACCAGAAAAGCGACTGCATCGTGGGCTGACCGCCCCTAAAGCTGATCCAACCAACCTTCGACACGGGCACGGTTCACGCCCATATCGTATTTGCCGTAGCGCAGTCGCGAGATAATGCGGAGCGACGCACCGCCTTCACCCGCCACAACTTTGACATTGGCGACATCGGGAAAGCCCCAGAAGGCCGAGCGCGTGACATAGGTGGCAAACCCGTCTTCAAGCGAGCCTGCGACGCGGGTCGTGCGCGGTGTGGCCAAAATAATCGCCTCGATGCGGGCGGCCAGCGCCTCCACAGACATGTCATAGGTCGGCGGCTCGATATCGCCGCCGGGGCGCAGCAGCACCTTGCCGGGGCCAGATGTTCGGTTTTCTGCTTCTGGGTCGGCATGCAACGCCCTGATATCAAGCGGAAAGAACCGCACAAACAGCATAAGAGACGCCACAATAAGCAGCCCGACGACGAGAATGGTTTTCAGCATAGGACCCCGGTTTGCAAATGCGCGCTACCCAGCAAGTAAGCCGCGATCACTCCGCCGCAAGGGGGTCCTGCGCGTCTAATTCAGCGGCGCGCTTTTCAACAAGCGAGACGATGTGGTCCACCATCCCCTCATTGCTTTGTTTGTGATCCTGCTTGCCGGCCATGTAGATCATCCCGGACCCTGCCCCGCCGCCGGTGAAGCCCACATCGGTCATGAGCGCCTCGCCCGGCCCGTTCACCACACAGCCAATGATCGATAGGGACATGGGCGTTTTGATATGCTCGAGCCGCTTTTCCAGCTCGGCAACTGTGGCGATGACGTCGAACCCCTGCCGCGCGCAGGACGGGCAAGAAATGATATTGATCCCCCGGTGCCGCAGGCCCAGGGATTTGAGGATCTCGTATCCCACCTTCACCTCTTCCACCGGGTCGGCGGAAAGCGAGACGCGGATCGTGTCGCCGATCCCCATCCACAGCAGATTGCCCAGCCCGATGGCCGATTTGATGGTGCCGGAGACCAGCCCGCCGGCCTCCGTGATGCCCAGATGGATCGGGGCATCGGTGGCCTCTGCCAGACCCTGATACGCGGCGGCGGCGAGAAAGACGTCTGAGGCTTTGCAGCTGATCTTGTATTCCCGAAAATCGTTATCCTCGAGGATGCGGATATGGTCGAGCCCGCTTTCGATCATCGCCTCGGGGCAAGGTTCCGCATATTTATCAAGCAGGTGCTTCTCAAGGCTGCCGGCATTCACCCCAATGCGGATAGAACAACCATGGTCCTTGGCGGCCTTGATCACTTCCCGCACGCGGCTTGCATCGCCGATATTGCCGGGATTGATCCGCAGGCAGGAGGCCCCGGCCTCCGCCGCCTCAATCGCGCGTTTATAGTGGAAATGGATGTCAGCTACGATCGGAACCGGACTTTCGGCGACGATCTCTTTCAGCGCCTTGGCGGAAGCTTCATCCGGGGCAGACACCCGCACGATATCAGCCCCCGCTTCGGCACAGGCCTGCACCTGTTCGATGGTTGCCTTGATGTCGGTTGTAATCGTGTTGGTCATCGTCTGCACGGTGATCGGTGCGTCGCCCCCCACGGGGACATTACCCACCATGATCTGGCGCGACGTGCGGCGGTCGATTTGGCGCCAGGGACGGATAGCGTGCAGCGACATGGGCAAGGCTCCTGCGGGGCGGGTCAGTTAGAAGAAATATAGGCAGGCCGCGCGCGGGCGCAATCAAAAGCCGCGCTATTGCTGAAGCGGCGCGTCCGGATCGACAAGTACAGACGTGTCCGCCATGGCTTTCAGCGTCTCCGCCAGCAGGGGCTGGGTGGTATCGGCCTCGACATACACTTCCGTGATGGCCTCAACCCCAAGCGCTACATTCTTGGCAACGGAGGCCCCTGGCCCGGCCGGCCCATATGTCTTGCCCTGCACGTTGAAGAACAGCGAGCCGGAATTACCTGCCCGCAGCAAGGGCGGCTCGTTGGTTTTGGGCAGCACATATTGCTCCCCCGTGTTCAGGGTCTTCTCGAACAATACTGTTCCGTCGACCGCGGCCACCCGGATCCAGGAGGGTCGCACCGCAAATAACACCACATCCGGTGCGTCGGGTTCGACAACCTGCGGCGGCTCCGCGGCTGCTTGGGCGAGGGCCGGGTCCACCGGCGTCGTCACGGGGGCTGCGTTAGCAAGGCGCCACGCATCGGTCGCCTGATAAAGGGCGCCATTTTCATTCGGGTTCAGTGCCGCGATTGGTCCGTCACGGGGCGTCAGCACCGGGGCCTGCAGCGCCTGTGGGCGGTAGAGCCGGTCCAGCGCGTCAGCAGTTGGCGTCACCAGGCTTGGCCCGGCCTCTGCGGTATCGAGCGTGCCGCCAGCCTCCCCAAACCCGTCCAGTTCGGCTACAACGCCGGCGGTCTGTTCCACGGGCGCGAAGTCCACGCGCTGAATTTCCTGCAGCACGGACCAGCCGCCATAGCCCAAAGCGCCGATCAGCCCCACCATAACAGCCAGCGAGCCTATGGCGCCGGGCTCGATGCGCGACAGGATGCTGTCACCAACCGGGGTATAGGGCGCAAGCGGCTTGATGATGGCGTCTTCCGTGGGCAAACGCATCCCCGCCGCGCCGGCTGACTTGCCCTTGCCGCCCACGGCGGTGGTGGCAGACAGCCCCTCGACACCAGCAAAACCGGATTCCTCGCAAAACCGCTCGAACGCCCATTCAGGCTCCAGCCCCAGAAAGCGCGCGTAGGAGCGCACGTACCCTGCGATAAAGCCGGGGGTTTCGAAAACGGAAGGATCAGAATTCTCGATCGCGGCAATATAAGTCGCCTTGATCTTCAGCTCACGTTGGACATCAAGCAGCGATTTGCCGAGCGTGGCGCGTTCCCCGCGCATAATATCGCCGAGGCGCAGATCATACGCGTCGAAACCGCGCATTTCGCCCGCTTCTTCGATATTGGGATTTGCCCGTCGTCCCAGCATCAACGTCTGCCCGTCTTCTTGTTTTGTTGGTCCCTCGGGCGCACGATTCGTCCCCAACGACGCCCTATTGCCATCAACTTAACACATGTCGGGCCAGCGATACACGCGGAGGTTTGCGTTTTTTATCCCGCGATATCAGCCCGGTTAAGAGCACATTGTCCCCAGAGTGTGTCCAAAGCATGAATCAAACCGTCTATTTTTGCGGCATTGTGGACGGGAGACGGGGTAAAGCGCAGACGCTCGGTCCCGCGTGGCACTGTTGGGAAATTGATGGGCTGCACATAAATGCCATGATCTTCCAACAGCATGTCCGAGATCATCTTGCACTTCACCGGGTCGCCCACATGCACGGGCACAATGTGGCTGCCATGATCAATCAGCGGCAATCCCAGCCCTTTGAGGCGCATTTTCAGCGTGGCCGCACCCTGCTGATGGGCCTCCCGCAGGCTGTTATCAGTTTTCAGATGCGCGACACTGGCGGCCGCACCGGCCGCCACCGCAGGGGGCAGTGAAGTAGTGAAGATAAACCCGGGCGCGTAGGACCGTATCGCATCGCACATTTTGGAGGAGGCCGCGATATAGCCGCCCATCACGCCGTAGGCCTTGGCCAATGTGCCATTGATAATGTCGATGCGGTCCATCAACCCGTCACGTTCAGCCACGCCGCCGCCGCGCGGGCCGTACATGCCAACCGCATGGACCTCGTCGATATAGGTCAGCGCGCCAAACTCGTCGGCCAGGTCACAAATCGCCTCGATCGGGCCAAAATCGCCATCCATCGAATAGATGCTTTCAAAGGCGATCAGCTTGGGCGCGTTGGCAGGCAGCGCCTCCAGCTTGGCGCGCAGGTCGGCCAGATCATTGTGCTTGAACACCTGCTTCGCCCCGCCATTGCGGCGGATGCCTTCGATCATGGAAGCGTGGTTCAGCGCGTCAGACAGGATCACCAGCCCGGGAAACAGCTTCGGCAGGGTCGAGAGGGTCGCGTCATTGGCGACATAGGCGGAGGTAAAAAGCAGCGCGGCCTCTTTCCGATGCAGATCCGCAAGCTCCGCCTCCAGCCGTTTGTGATAGACCGTGGTGCCGGAGATATTGCGCGTGCCGCCCGAACCTGCGCCGGTGGCGTCCAGCGCCTCATGCATCGCGGCCAGCACGACCGGGTGTTGTCCCATGCCGAGATAGTCATTGCCGCACCAAATCGTGACGTCCTGCTTGGAGCCGTCTTCCCGCGTCCAGACCGCATCGGGGAAGTTGCCGCGGTCGCGTTCGACGTCAATGAAGGTGCGGTACCGCCCTTCCTCATGCAAACGGTTCAACGCGGTGTCGAGTGCGGCGTCGTAGCTCATATGCGGACCAATCCCCAGAAATTCTTTGTGCAGCATATAAACGGAACGGGGGCGGATGCCACAGCTACAAAATGACGCGACCCACGCAAATGTGAGCCGGGTCGCAAGGCCGCACGTGGCAAACTGAGTGTCCAGCGCCGCCAAAACTTGCCAAAGAGTAAACAAAACCGCGGTATTCAAAGCAAATTTTGCACCAGTGCAAGTGCAGAAACGGCATTGTTTCAGCCAATGTCGGTTTGGCTTTACAGCCCCTGCGTGGGTGATACGGTCGCCGCAAAATTCATGCAATGTGACACAGCCGTGGGGGCACCTTATGTCATTGGACAGCGTTCTGGCGCGCGTAGACGCCGATCTCAACAAAGCAACCGACAGATTGATGGCGCTGCTGCGCATCCCGTCCATCTCGACCGATCCAGCCTATAGCGACCACTGCGACGCGGCCGCCGATTGGCTGGTGGATGATCTCAGATCCATAGGGTTCGACGCCGATAAGCGCACGACGTCCGGCCACCCGATGGTGATGGCGCATGGGGAGGGTTCCGGCCCACATGTGATGTTTTACGGCCATTACGACGTGCAACCCGTGGACCCGCTGGATCTGTGGGACAGCCCGCCATTTGAGCCCGCCATTGAGGACACGCCGAAAGGCAAGGTGATCCGCGGGCGCGGTTCGTCCGACGATAAGGGGCAGCTGATGACCTTTGTGGAGGCCTGCCGCGCCTGGAAAGCGGTCCATGGCAGCCTGCCGGCCAAAGTCTCCATCTTCTTTGAGGGGGAGGAGGAGAGCGGCTCCCCTTCCCTCGTGCCGTTCATGGAGGCCAACCGGGAGGAGCTGACAGCCGACGTCGCCCTGATCTGCGACACCGGCCTTTTCGGCGAAAGCACACCCGCCATCGTCACCCGGCTACGCGGGCTTCTGGGCGAAGAGCTGACAATCACCGGTCCGAACAAGGACCTGCATTCCGGCATGTATGGCGGCATCGCGCGCAACCCGATCCGGGTGCTGGCCAAGATCATCGCCTCGCTGCACGACGCGTCTGGCCGGATCATGGTGCCGGGCTATTATGACGGGGTGGAAGAGCTGCCGCCCAAGATCGCGCAGCAATGGAACGACCTTGGGTTCGAAAATGCAAAATTTCTGGGCGAGGTCGGCCTTGGCCTGCCGGCGGGCGAGGATGGGCGCACGGGGCTTGAGATGATCTGGTCCCGCCCCACTTGCGAGGTGAACGGCATCGGAGGCGGCTACCAGGGCGACGGGTTCAAAACCGTGCTGCCCGCCAAGGCCTCGGCCAAGATCAGCTTCCGGCTGGTGCCGGGTCAGGATCCGCTGAAACTGCGCGAAAGCTTCCGCGCTTTTGTGCAATCTCAGCTGCCCGATGACTGCACCGTCGCATTCGCCTCACACGGGGCCTCAGCCGCCTCGGAGATGTCAACCGACCACCCCGCATTCGAGAAAGCCCGCGCCGCCCTCTCCGCCGAATGGCCGAACGAGGCCGCCTTTGTCGGCTGCGGCGGGTCGATCCCGATTGCCGGTCATTTCAAGCAAATACTGGGAATGGACGCCATGCTGATCGGCTTTGGCAAGGATGACGACCAAATACACTCCCCCAATGAAAAATATGACCTGTCGAGCTTTCACAAGGGCATCCGGTCCTGGGTGCGGGTGCTCGACGCGCTGTCAAAATAGATGGCAAGCCGCCGCGCATTTCTGGCGCTTGGCGCTGTCGGGCTGGCCTATTGGGGGCTGCGCAGCGGCGGGCCTGCGCTATGGTCGCGCTATGGCCCCCTGCCCGAGTTTGAGCGCGGATCGCTGCCCAAGGGGTTTCGCCGCATCGCAGGCAATGGAGCGCTGAGCGGCGGCCTGGCCAATCCGCTTGCCGGCATCGACATCCCCGGCACGCCTGCCCCTGAACCTCTGACGCTGAGCGATGCCGAGCTGTGCCGCGTGCTGTTCGACGACACCGCGCCCGGTAAAACCCGGCTGAACTATTTCACCGACTATAACTGCCCCTACTGCCGGGAGCTGGGCCGTAGCCTCAAAGACCTTGCCGCCCGCCTCCCTGACAGGGCCGAGCTGCGCTACCATGAGCTGCCGCTTCTGGGCGAAGGTTCGGTCATCGGCGCCCGCGCCGCGCTGGCCGCCCGTCGGCAGGGGGCGTATGACGACATGCACCGGCTGCTCAACACCGGGGTCGTGCGGATCAATGAGGGCTATGTGATGCGCATCGCGCGGGAGCTGGGCCTGGATGAGGGCAAGCTGCGCGCAGATATGGAAGGCCCAACCACCGAGCGCACGCTGGCGGAGGGGCTCGCCGTGGCCGACCGTTTCTACGTCATCGGCACGCCTTTTCTGCTGGTGGGCCGCACCGCCATCTACGGGCAGATCAACCCCGCCCTGCTGGAACGCCTGATCACGTCCGATCGGGCGCGCGGGAATGGCGGGTTGTGCTGAAACGGCGTCTGCATATGCTGGCTGGACCTGCTTCAGCCGGCTGCGCAGCGCTGCTACTTCTGACCGCCCTGATGTCGCCGGCTGCGGCCCATCCGCCCTATTTCGGCGACAGGCAAACCGTGCAGCATCCTGAGTTCGGGCCGGTCACCTATGCGGTCCTTTACGGGGATGGCATTATCGCCGCAGACCCGGCGCAAGTCATTGTTTACAATGAGGAAGGGTTGCTGTTGGCAGCAACGCCCTGGTCGCTCTACAAACAGATCATTTGCCCCGGATCTGCCCCCGCCCGAGGCTGCGCCGTCTATGATGAGACCGGGCTTGCCGTGTTTGAACCGGATTACCCGGCCTGGGCCACGGGACGGCCTATTGCCGTCGATGGCAGGCCCCCGCGCGACGCCTACCCTCAGCACACGATAGACGCTTATGGGTTTACTGAACGGCCAGCGACGGTCGGCGAGATGGTCTGGTTCACCGCAAGAACGGTTCTGGCGCGTCCCATCCCGGCCCTTCTCGGGACGCTGTGGTGGTGCCTCGCATGGTCCTTATTGGCGCGGCTGTTCTGGCAATGGAAAAGAAACCGGTGGCGGCTTTGGCCGGTCAGGATGGGCACGACCTTCAAGGTCATATTCGCACCTGTTGTCTTCCTTGTGCTCGCCGCAGTGCCGGTGCTGACCTGGCTGCATTTTCCGACGCCCTGGTTCTATTTTCTGCTGCTCCTTACCTTGGGTACCGTGCTTGCATTTGTTTGGACCAGGCCCCGCCCGCCGGTTGCATGACCGCAGCAGCGAAAGGCTAGCTATAAAGGCAGCGCCGTGGTGGATTTGATCTCCTCCATCGACAGCAAGGCGGTGACGTTGAAGATGCGCACCTCGGAAATCAGCGCCTGATAGAACTCGTCATAGGCCCGCGCGTTGGCGACGCGGACCTTCAGGATGTAGTCGATATCGCCCGCCAACCGATGCGCCTCCTGCACTTCGGGGCGGGCTTGCAGGGTGCGCAGGAAGCGCTCCTGCCAGTCGGCCTCATGCTCGGATGTGCGCACCAGAACGAAGAAGCAGGCCTCCAGCCCCAGCTTCTCGGGGTCCAGCACTACCGTGTCCTGCCGGATCACCCCACGCTCGCGCATCTTCTTGATTCTGTTCCATACCGGCGTCTTCGAACTGCCTGTTTTTTTGGCAATTTCATCAAGAGATTGTGAGGCGTCGCGCTGCAGTTCTGCGAGGATATTCCGGTCCATCGCGTCGAGTTGGTCTGCCATCCCTGCTTTCCTTCTTTCACAGAACAAGCGTTCTTCAATTGCGGTTTCGCAGAACAATATTCCTTATCTCTCCGTTTGGGTAGGATTTCTTAGGAATATTTTCTATTTCTATAGGCAACACAGCAACGGAGCGCTCGCAATGAAGCACTTTCCGATTTTTATGGCCCTTGAAGGGCGGCGGGTTGTCCTGTCTGGCGGCGGCGAAGCGGCGCTGGCGAAGCTGCGCCTGCTGCTCAAGACCGAGGCCCAGCTGACCGTGATCAGCGAAGACGCAGCACCTGAGATCCGCGACTGGGCCGCCGCAGGTAAGCTGACCCTCATCCCGCGCGCGATGGAACCGGGCGACGCCATGTGCGCCTCCCTCTTCTACGCGGCCAATGAGGATGATGCCGAGGACGCCCGCGTAGCCGCCCTCGCCCATCGTGACGGCGCGTTGGTCAACATCGTCGACAACCTGGCAGACAGCCAGTTCATCACACCGGCTATTGTCGACCGCGACCCGGTGACGGTGGCAATCGGAACCGAGGGCGCTGCACCCGTGCTGGCCCGCAGCATCAAGAAATCGCTCGAAGAGCAGCTGTCGCCCAACCTTGGCCTTATGGCCCGCATTGGCAAAGCCTTCCGCGCGCAGGTGGAGGCCCTGCCCTTCGGTGCCAAGCGCCGCGCGTTCTGGTCGGACTCTTACGCAGCTGATGTGGGCGACGGTGACTTGGCGCAGGACCGCTTGGAAACGCTGCTCGACAAGCATCTGCACGCACCTGAGCGCGAGGGCTGGGTTGATCTGGTTGGCGCCGGCCCCGGTGATCCTGAATTGCTCACATTGAAGGCACGCAAGGCGCTCGATAACGCGGATGTGGTGATCTATGACCGCCTCGTCGCCCCTGAAATTCTGGAGCTGGCGCGCCGCGAGGCCGTGATGCTGTCCGCTGGTAAGGAGGGGTTCGGCCCCGCCATCACCCAAGCGGCCATCAATGAGATGATCGTCAGCCACGCCAGAGGTGGCGCGCATGTGGTGCGCCTGAAATCGGGCGATCCAACTGTCTTTGGACGGCTCGACGAGGAAATCGAGGCCTGCGACGCCTCTGGCGTGAAATGGTCTATCGTGCCGGGCATCACCTCCGCCTCCGCCGGGGTCGCCGCACTTGGCCAAAGCCTGACGAAACGCGGGCGCAATTCCGCTGTGCGGCTGATCACAG
>CALHHY010000020.1 GCA_938030665.1 uncultured Litoreibacter sp.
CGCAGCCACCTGCGCTTCGGCACTGGCATAGCCGTCAAGCTCAAGGTCGTGCGCCTTTTGGTATTCCGTCAGCGCCCAGGGCAAATCGCCCACCACTGGACCGTTATGTTTTGCAATGCCTTCAAGGGTTTCCCAGGTTAAGTTCAACCCGTCCCACTCGGCATAGTGCCGCTCCAGCGAGGTCACGATCTTCAGCGCCTGCGCGTTATGGTCAAACCCGCCATAGGGCGTCATCAGCCGGTCCAGCGCTTCCTCCCCCGTATGACCAAAGGGGGTGTGGCCAAGATCATGGGCCAGCGCCACGGCCTCGGTCAGTTCCACATTCAGCCCCAGCACGCCCCCGATGGTGCGCGCCACCTGCGCCACCTCAATCGAATGGGTCAACCGCGTGCGGAAGTAATCGCCCTCATGCTCGATAAAGACCTGCGTCTTGTGCTTGAGCCGCCGGAAGGCGCTGGCATGGATGATCCGGTCCCGGTCGCGCTGAAAACAGCTGCGAAAGGTGCTCTCCTGCTCGGGGTAGAGCCTGCCACGGCTCGCTTCTGGCTGGCATGCATAGCGCGCCCGCGTCATCTTATGACTGCCTCTTCTTGTCCTTGTCCCGCCGCGACCTTACATTGGCTTAGACACAGATACGAGACGCCCCCTGATGAATATGACGCTGCCACCAAAAGTAACCGACCGCGCCTTCGCGCGCCTGGCCGAAATTGGCGCGGGCGACCAGGGCCAGGCCCTGCGCGTGGCGGTGGAAGGCGGCGGCTGTTCGGGGTTTCAATATGACATCAAGCTCGACATGCCGGCCGAGGATGATCTGGTGCTGGAAAGCCAGGGCCAACGGGTGGTTGTGGACAGCGTGTCACTGCCCTTCTTGGAAAACGCAATCATCGACTTCTCGGAAGAGCTGATCGGCGCACGGTTTGTGATCGACAACCCTAATGTCACATCCGCCTGCGGCTGCGGTACATCGTTTTCGATGTAGGTGCCCGAAGTGAGGTAACATCTTAGCGGTAAGTTTTTAGCAAGTCCTGCCACGCCTGCGACCGTTCCAACGCCTGTTCATCCACAAGAAGAAACAGCGACGGGTCCACCGGCTTCGCAGCCGCCTTGGTTGCCGCATCCTCCTCAGGGGGGACACCACAACCCGCAAGAAAGGCGATCCCGCCCGCCAAAAGAATTTTCTGCATCATGCCCTCGTTCTTTTTTCTTTGAGCTTATACCACAATGCGCCCTTTCGCAATTCCGCCCCGCCCTGCCCGCGTCAATCTGAACCTTGCTGCGCCGCAGAAAGGCCGTCACAATCTGCGCCGAAATGGATAAGGCTGGTGCGGGTGGTGCAATGAGTATTGTTCTGATTTTGGGCAGCGGCCCCAATGTCGTGGCGGCCCGCGACTGGCCCCGCCCGCCATTTGACCACATTCTGGCAATCAACAACGCCTTTGCCGTGCGCCCGGACTGGGACAGCCTGATCCACCCAGAAGACTTCCCCGTCGAGCGGCGACCGGTCGACATCCGTGACAACCAGCAGATCATCACCGCGGCGGATTATGTTCCCGCACAAAACCTTCATGGCGGCTTCGTCTATGCCGGCGGCACGATGGCGTTTACCGCAGGCTACTGGGCGCTCTACCGCCACCGCCCCCGCGTTCTGGCCTTTATGGGTTGCGACATGACCTATCGCCGTCCAGCCGGCGCGGGGAGCACACATTTCTACGGCGACGGCGTCGCCGACCCGCTGCGCGACGATATCACGCTACAATCGCTTGAGGCGAAATCGGCCCGGTTGATGCTGACCGCGGCCCTTCAGGATTGCGCGGTGGTCAACCTGTCGGCAGATGACAGCCGGCTGATCTTTCCACGAGCGTCGCAAGATGATTTGACCGGGCTACGGCCCGGTCAGTTTGACCCGCGCGCTGCTTTGGCGCGGGAGGCGGAGCTAGGATACATGGCAGCCTCTGGCCGCTACTGGGAAGAAAGCGACCGGTTTGACCCTGCCGAGTTGCGCGCAATCGACGCGCTCTGGCTGGACGCCGCAGGCGGTTCGCGCGATACCTAGCGCCAACGAGCAGCAAAGGGGCCGCGTCATGAAAATCGCGACGTTCAACATCAACGGCATCAAGGCCCGGATCAACGCCCTGCCCGACTGGCTGGACGAGGCCCAGCCAGACGTGGTCGTGCTGCAAGAGATCAAATCGGTCGACGAGGCCTTCCCCCGTGAGATTTTCGAGGATCGCGGCTACGTCGTCGAAACCCATGGGCAGAAAAGCTTTAACGGGGTGGCTATCCTGTCGAAACATCCGCTGGAAGACATCCGCCGCGGCCTGCCCGGCGACGACAGCGATGAGCAGGCCCGCTGGATTGAAGCGCTGGTCATGGGCGAGGAGAAGCCGATCCGCATTTGCGGCCTCTACCTGCCCAATGGCAACCCCGCACCGGGGCCAAAATATGACTACAAGCTGGCTTGGATGGCGCGTCTGCGCGACCGCGCCGAAGCGCTGCTGGCCGATGAAATCCCCACGATGATGGCAGGGGATTACAATATCATCCCGCAACCCGAAGACGCCAAGCGACCCAAAGCCTGGGAGGAGGACGCGCTGTTTCTTCTGGAAAGCCGCGCGGCGTTCCGCCGAGTCCTCAACCTGGGCTTCACGGACGCATTTCGGGCGCGCAACCAGGCGCCAGAACAATACTCGTTCTGGGACTATCAGGCCGGCGCGTGGAACCGCAATGACGGCATCCGCATCGACCATCTGCTGCTCAGCCCGCAAGCCGCTGACTGCCTGACCGACTGCCAGATTGATGCCGGTATCCGGGGGCGGGAGAAACCTTCTGACCATGTGCCCGTCTGGGTGGAGCTGGCTCTGTAGCCTCCGTGGGCCGCGCTGCGCGCGTCACGACGCGGGGACCAGCCCCCCCCCGCACCGGGCGGGATACTATTGAAGCAACGAAGAGGTCAGCCGCGCCCGCTGGCAACAACTGCAAGCGCCACGACGCCCAACATGGCGAGCGCCATAAGCACGTTGATGATGCGCTGCGTTTTTGGGGCCAGCGCCATCGCCTTGATCTGCGCGCCCACCCAGAGCCACAGGAAATGAAGGCTGACCCAAATCGCGTTGGTGATGGCGAATTTGATCATGACCTCGACCCCGTAGGCCTGCGGTAGAAAGGCAAAGCCTGAGAACAGCGTCGTGTTGACGACATAGGCCTTCGGGTTGACGGCCTGCAGCAGCACCCCGTCGCGGATGCCGGGTTTGCGCGTGGCCGAGGTGAATGCGATCCGGCTGCCAGCTGTGGCGATTTTGAAGGCCATGTATAGCAGATAAAGCGTGGAAAGGACCATCAACACCGTCCGGATGATGGGGCTGGCCAGGATCAACGCGGCAAGCCCCGTGACCACGGCCAGGGCGACAAGGTTGGTGCCGATAAACAGCCCGGTGAAATAGCGGAAGCCCGCGCGAAACCCGTAGGCCGCGCCCACGCCGGCAAGCGACAGCACCCCCGGACCCGGCGTGATGATCAGCAAAAAGACGGCGGCCGCGAAACTCAGCATTCCGCTACTCTACAAACAAGAATGCCGGGCACCAGGCCCGGCATTTGATCTGCAATGTAGCGCACCTAGTCGTCGCGATGCACTTTTTCACGGCGCTCGTGACGCTCCTGCGCCTCAAGGCTCAGCGTTGCAATCGGGCGGGCATCAAGCCGCTTGAGCGAAATAGGCTCACCCGTATCCTCGCAATAGCCATATTCGCCCTCATCGATCCGGCGCAGCGCGGAGTCGATCTTGGAGATCAGCTTGCGCTGACGATCACGCGTACGAAGTTCCAGCGCGCGGTCGGTTTCCTCTGACGCGCGGTCTGCAATATCAGGGATGTTGCGGGTCCCTTCCTGCATCCCCTCGATGGTGAGGTTCGTCTCGTCCAGAATGGACTGCCTCCAGTCAATCAGCTTACGGCGGAAATATTCTGTCTGCCGCTCATTCATGAACGGTTCGTCCTCGGCCGGTATGTAGTCTTCCGGCAAGAAAATCTCGGCTTTCATCCCCTTAAACTCCCTTACTTTGCAAACGGCGCGGTTGTCCCCCGACTCGGAATGCCGCCTGAACATGTGTCCCTGCGCATCGTCTAACGAAACGCACCGCTCTTGTCACGCCCGAAACCAAGGGTATGAAGGGATGTGAACGGATCTGCGCTTGGGCAGAGCGCTCCAATAATAGGTTGACAGAACGATGAAATTTAGCGGCACCGACAGCTATGTGGCCACCGACGACCTAACCGTTGCGGTTAATGCCGCCGTGGCCCTTGAGCGCCCTTTGCTGGTCAAGGGCGAGCCCGGGACGGGTAAGACCGAGCTGGCCCGGCAGGTCTCCGCCGCTTTGGGGCTGGAGATGATCGAGTGGCACGTCAAATCCACCACCAAGGCGCAGCAGGGCCTTTACGAATATGACGCGGTGTCTCGACTGCGCGACAGCCAGCTGGGCGACGCACGGGTTCATGACGTGCGCAACTACATCCGAAAGGGCAAATTGTGGCAGGCCTTTGAGGCCGACACCCGCAAGGTGTTGCTGATCGACGAGGTCGACAAGGCGGATATCGAGTTCCCCAACGACCTGCTGCAGGAGCTCGACCGCATGGAGTTCCACGTCTACGAGACGGGGGAGACCGTCAGCGCAAAGCAGCGCCCGATTGTGATCATCACCTCCAACAACGAAAAGGAGCTGCCCGACGCTTTCCTGCGCCGCTGCTTTTTCCACTACATCAAGTTCCCCGATCAGGAGACCCTGCGCCAGATCGTCGAGGTGCACCACCCAGGCATAAAGCCCGCCCTGCTGAGCGCCGCGCTGACCGAATTTTTCGAGATCCGCGAAACGCCGGGACTGAAGAAGAAGCCGTCCACGTCCGAGGTGCTGGACTGGCTGAAGCTGCTGCTGGCCGAAGATCTGGAGCCGGCCGACCTGAAACGCGACGGCGCGAACGCCCTGCCAAAGCTGCATGGCGCGTTGTTGAAAAACGAGCAGGACGTACAGCTGTTTGAGCGGCTTGCCTTCATGGCGCGGGGGCAACGCTGACCGCCTACCCGCGTGGTTAATAAAATCCTAAATTCGGCTCTGAAAATGCCCCATTGCTGGCATCCGTCTGCCCTAGTCTCACGCTATTGAGATTGTTCAGACTTACGCGAATAATGCTAGCACGGCGTTGAGTGCTGCAATCGGGGGACCATGGCAGATCGGATCATCAGACCATTGGAGGCGGGCGACCGTCCCGCGTGGACAGCGCTCTGGACGGCCTATCTGGCCTTTTACGAGACCACCCTGCCCGAGGCCGTCCACGACATCTACTTTGACCGGCTGCTGGGGGACGACCCGCAGGACTATAACGCGCTCATCGCCATAGCGAACGGCAGGCCCCAGGGGCTGACCCATTTTCTTTTCCACCGCCACGGCTGGTCGATCGCGAATACGTGCTATCTGCAGGACCTTTATGTCACGCCTGAAGCGCGCGGGACGGGGGTGGGATACGCGCTGATCGACGCCGTTTACGCTGCCGCTGATGCGCAAGGTGCCGCATCCGTCTATTGGTTAACGCAAGAAGGTAACACCACCGCGCGCCAGCTTTATGACCGGGTGGGCAGAAATACGTCTTTCATTAAGTATAGCCGGGTATAACGATCTTATGTCGCTCACACTCCGCCGCCTGATCCCGCTTTTTCTGACACTGATTGTTTCCGCATGCTCTGCGCCTGTTGGTAACTCCAACACCTCGGCGCCCGCACAACGGGCGGCCAGCCTGCCGCCGATGAAGCAATTCACCGCCAGCACGCCCAGCCCCGCCGCGCGCTCCAATGCGGAGATTGCGCTCGACTTCCTTGACCTCAGTTTTGCACTTGAAAACGGGATGGAGCTGCCCTTTTTCACCCGTTTTGAAGGTCCGGTACGCGTGGCCGTCCGGGGGGAAGCCCCTGCCAGCCTGAAAGGTGATCTGACGGCCCTGCTGAACCGGCTGCGCCGCGAAGCGCGGATCGATATCCGGCTCGCCCGGTCCGAGGCGAGCGCCCAGATATTTGTGGACGCCGTTCCGATCCGCAGGCTGCAACGCGTGGTGCCCAATGCCGCCTGTTTCGTGGTGCCGAATGTCAAAAGCTTCGCCGAATACAAGCGCAGTCGGGGGGCGCCGCACACGCTTTGGGCCAACCTCAAAACGCGTGAAACAGCCACCGTGGTGATCCCCTCAGACATGCCGCCGCAGGAAATTCGAGATTGCCTGCACGAGGAGATCGGACAAGCCCTTGGACCGCTGAACGACCTCTACCGGCTGCCGGATTCGGTATTCAACGATGACAATTTTCACAACGTGCTGACCGGCTTCGACATGCTGATCCTGCGCGCCTATTACGCGCCAGAGATGGCGAATGGGATGACGCGGGCGCGGGCCAGACAGGTGCTGACGACGCTGTTGCCAAATCTCAATCCGCGCGGCGGACAGGTTGCCGGGCGGGTCGTGTCCTCAACACCCAAAGTCTGGAATGACCATATCGTCAATGCATTGGCGCCAAGCAGCTCCAGCGCTGAGCGGATGCGGCGCGCCCTTCAGGCGCTGAGCATCGCCCGCCAACGCGGCTGGCAGGACAATCGCCTTGCGTTGTCACTTTTCGTCCATGGCAGGGTGTCGCTCGGGCGCAATGCAACGGCTGCGATTGACAGTCTTGTGGGCTCCGGGGAGCTCTATAAAAAGCTCTATGGCAGCTCCGTTCAGGTGGCCTATGTCGCCACTCAGATGGCCGCATTTGCACTAACCGCAGGTGAATACAGCGCAGCAATCCGTATCGCCGACGACGCGCTACCCGCAGCGCGAAAGGGCGAGAATGCTGCCGTGATGGCAACGCTGATGCTGCTCAAGGCGCAGGCGCTTGAAAAACAGGGCCGGCAGAAGGCCGCAGAACGGCTTCGGGTGGACGCTGTCGGCTGGGCCCGGTATGGGTTTGGGTCAGACACGCGCCTTCGCGCGCGCATTGCAGAAATCAACGCGCTGACCCCAGACTGACACGCTCTGACAGACCGGCGCGGGACGAGCGGAGACAGAAGATAGAATGGCCTTTCTGATCGGTGCCGCAATCGGCGCAATAACCGGCGGCGCATTGATGGCACGGCGCGGCGGCAACAAAAAAGATATCGGGCAATACGCGGTAGGCTTTGCCATTTTCTTCGGCTTCATCGCTTTGTTCATATCGATCTTCATCGCCCGCCAGGCGGTGTAAGCCCCGTGTTCCTGCGATTCTTTGAGACGCTGCGCGAGGCGAAAGTGCCTGTCTCCCTGCGCGAATTTCTTTCCTTCCTTGAGGGGCTGCGGGCTGGCCTTGTGATCTACGACCTAGAGGGTTTCTACTATTTCGCCCGCACGACGATGGTCAAAGATGAACGCCATCTCGACCGGTTTGACCGCGCCTTTGCCGCCGCTTTCGAAGGACTGGACCATATCGACACCGGTGAAATGCTGGAGGCCGTCGATATCCCCCAGGAATGGCTGGAAAAGCTGGCGGAAAAGCATCTGACCGAGGAGGAGCGCGCCGAAATTGAGGCCGCGGGCGGCTTCGACAAACTGATGGAGACGCTGAAACAGCGCCTCAAAGAACAAGAGAAACGCCATCAAGGTGGCAATAAATGGATCGGCACTGCGGGCACCTCCCCCTTTGGGGCCTATGGCTACAACCCCGAAGGTGTGCGCATCGGGCAGGCCGAGAGCCGCCACCAGCGCGCCGTCAAGGTCTGGGACAAGCGCGACTTCCGCGACCTTGACGACAATATCGAACTAGGGACACGCAATATCAAAGTGGCGCTCAAACGGTTGCGCAAATGGGCGCGCGACGGCGCTGCCGAGGAACTGGACTTGGGTGGCACCATCCGGGCCACGGCGGAGAACGGCTATCTGGACGTCAAAACCCGACCGGAACGGCGCAACGCGGTTAAAGTGCTGCTGTTTCTTGATATTGGCGGCTCCATGGACCCGCATATCAAAGTGGTGCAGGAATTGTTCTCCGCCGCAAAAACCGAGTTCAAACACCTCAAGCACTACTATTTTCACAACTGCCTTTACGAAGGCGTCTGGACCGACAATCGTAGGCGCTGGTCTGAGCAAACACAGACCTGGGACCTGCTGCGGAGTTTCGGGTCGGACTATAAGTGCATTTTTGTGGGCGACGCCTCGATGTCGCCCTACGAAATCGCTTATCCCGGCGGGGCGAACGAGCATTGGAACGCGGAAAGCGGGGCTACTTGGCTGTCGCGAGCGCGCGACCAATGGCCCTCACATTTGTGGATCAACCCGCTGGATGAACGCTACTGGCGCCACACCCAATCGACCCAGATGATCCAGCAAATCTTTGGCGCCGACCGCATGGTTCCCATGACGCTGAACGGCATCGAACAGGGGATGCGCCTTCTCAGCCGATAACAAAAAGCGGCCTTTCTGGAGGGATCAGAAAGGCCGCCAATCGTCTGACGAGGGGTCAGAGGGGGGGTAGGGGTAGTTGTGTTAGCGCACGATGTTTTCGGCGGGGCTGTCATTGGTCAGCGCAAACATCCGCTGGATGGCCTTCACATCGACATTGCGGGCGCGGAAAGTACGGGCGGTGTTTTCAGCAGGCGAGTCGTTGGTTAGCGCGAAGGTCTGACGCGCCCCCACGACGTTGCCGGTCGAGGTTTCGCGCACAATGTTTTCAGCCGGGCTGTCATTGGTCAAAGCGAAGAACTTTTGCAGGCTGGTCGTGTCAGCAAAAGCGGGCGCGGCAAAGCTTAGGGAAACGAGTGCGGGAACGATGAAAGTTTTCATTTTATCTCTCCATTCTATGCTGTGGTCAGGGCGGCGTTGGCGGGTTTGCCCCTTGTCATGCTGTTAACCTGACAGTCCCATTAATAACTTAAAATGAACATAGTCGTGAAATAAGCGCGATCTCGGCGCTTGAATGCACAGGGGCTCTGCGCGACAGATCTTGCGAGCAGCTCACAAAGATAAAACGGCCCTCCCCATAAAGGGAGAGCCGCTTGACGTCTGTGGGAGGGGCAGACGGGGTAGGTTTTAGCGCAGGATATTCTCGGCAGGGCTGTCATTGGTCAGCGCGAAGATTTTCTGGATCGCTTTGACATCGACATTCCGGGCGCGGTCGAAATTGACCGTGTTTTCTGCAGGGCTGTCATTGGTCAGCGCCAGCTCTTGGGCCGCAGCGATAGGGTTGCCGACGGAGGTTTCGCGGACCTGGCTTTCAGCAGGGCTGTCGTTGGTCAGCGCGAAAAACGCTTTCAGATCAGAGACG
>CALHHY010000021.1 GCA_938030665.1 uncultured Litoreibacter sp.
AACGCGCTGTCGCGGTCGATGGCCTGCTCGTACTTCCCCGCCACGGGGGAGTTCATCAGCACGCCCTTGCGCTCCAGCTTGGTGATCGGGCCCAGCTGTGACGAGGGCGGGCGGATCAGGGTGCGCTCGGCCATGCCGGGCATGCCCTTCTTGACCAGCAGCGAGGTCACGGCCTCGCCCACGCCCACCTCCTTGATCGCGTCCTCAATGTCGAAACGCGGGTTCTCCCGGTAGGTGTCGGCGGCGGCGCGCAGGTCCTTCTGGTCCTTGCGGGTGAAGGCGCGCAGCGCGTGTTGGACGCGGTTGCCAAGCTGGCCCAGAATATCCTCCGGCACGTCGGCGGGGTTTTGCGTCACGAAATAGACCCCCACCCCCTTGGAGCGGATCAGCCGCGCGACCTGTTCCACCTTATCGACCAGCGCCTTGGGTGCGCCGTCAAACAGCAAATGCGCCTCGTCAAAGAAGAACACGAATTTCGGCTTATCGGGGTCGCCGATCTCTGGCAGGGTTTCGAACAGCTCTGACAGCAGCCACAGCAGGAATGTGGCGTACAGCTTGGGCGCGGCCATCAACTTGTCAGCGGACAGAATGTTGACCTGCCCCCGCCCCTGCGCGTCAACGTGGAACATGTCTTCCAGCTCCAGCGCGGGTTCGCCAAAGAAATCTGCCGCACCCTGATTTTCCAACACCAGCAACCGGCGCTGGATCGCGCCCACGGAATTGGCGGAGACGAAGCCGTAACGCAGCGCCAGCTCCTTCGCGTGCTCGCCAATGAAAACCAGCAGGGCCTGCAGATCCTTGAGGTCCAAGAGCGGCAGCGCCTCCTCATCGGCGACGCGGAACGCGATGTTCAGAATGCCTTCCTGCGCCTCGGTGAGCTCCAACAGGCGCGACAGAAGCAGCGGCCCCATCTCGGACACGGTGGTGCGGATCGGGTGGCCCTGATCGCCGTAAAGATCCCAAAAGGTGACCGGGAAATCCTGGTAACTGAAATCGTCAAACCCGATTTTCTGGGCGCGTTCCATAAAGGGCGCGTGCAGCTTATGCCCCTCGCTTCCGGCAACGGCGAGGCCTGACAGATCACCTTTGACGTCGGACATGAAGACCGGCACGCCCTGGTTGGAGAAGCTTTCGGCAAGAATTTGCAGCGTCACCGTTTTACCCGTGCCGGTGGCCCCCGCGATCAGGCCGTGGCGGTTGGCGTAGTTCAAAAGCAGCGTCTGCGCCTCGGCGTAGTCTTCGCCGCCCCCGCCGATGAAAATTCCGTCCTGCTGCGCCATGTCCTGCCCCTTTTTCACTGTCTGCGGCGTCGAACATACATTGTTAAGCCTTGTGTGCCAGTATGATTGCGTCGCCGCGTTTTCACTGCCGTGCTAACGCGGCGCACTTCCTCCCTGTCGACTGGCCGTGTCTTCGTGACACGGCCTTTTTTCTAACGAAAACCTTATCAAAATACCTTGAATTGACGGTTGACCTGCCTTGGGGGCTGCCGTACCGTCACCTCAATAAGTCGGCCAGTCCGACGGGGAGAAAAATAGGGAAAAGGGTCTGTTGTCGGGCCCTTTTTTCAATTTCGGCTTTTGGCATCGGCGATGCATTGCCCTGATTTTTGCAACACTGCCCCCCGCAGATCACCACCAACCCCACGATGAGTTGTCCGAGGCGTGACAGGTCTGCCGCCTGCCTGCCTCTTTTGGCCGCTGACAGAGGCGCAAACCCGTGATACCCAAGGTCCAAAGCAACGAATATGGAAGACAGATGTCCAACCTGATCAAACTACTGAGCATTGCGGCCCTTCTGGCCACCACACACGCGGCGGTCTCGCAGACAACTGAGGAACCTGCCACTGAAGAAGAGGCGCCTGCGGCCTCGCGCGCCGACGGGTTGTCCACGGGCGAGGAAGAGAACCCGGTCGGCGGCACCTATGTGCTGTCGGAGCATGGCGATTGGGACTTGCGCTGCATCCGCGCGCCCGAAGGTCAGAACGACCCCTGCCAGTTGTACCAGCTGCTTGAAGACCAGAACGGCAACTCCGTCGCTGAGATCAACATGTTCAGCTTGCCGCCTGACGATAATCTGGCGGCGGGGGCGACCATCGTAACCCCTTTGGAGACGCTGCTGACCGAAAGTGTGCGCATCTCCGTCGATGGTGGTCAGGCGAAGCGTTACCCGTTTACCTTCTGCACGCAGGTCGGCTGTTTCGCGCGCGTTGGGTTCACCGCGGGTGACGTCGCCGCTTTCCGCGCCGGCAATGAAGCGAAAATCACCGTCGTTCCCGCGCAGGCGCCCGATCAAAGGGTAGAATTGACCGTGTCGCTGACCGGCTTCACTGCCGGGTTCAACGCAATCGTGGAAGCCACCGAAGGGCAATAGCGCCAGCAAATCCCGACAGACGAAGGGCCCCGCCATTGAGCGGGGCTTTTTTCTTGGCTTAGGGTCTGATTTTCAGCTCTTGCGCGCCATACGTGCCGCCCGCCCGCCGCGACGACCTTGTGCTGGTGCGGCCTCCGCGCCTTCGCGCAAAACAGCGGTCATCGGATGATCGGGCTGGTCCGCGTAACGCGCCAGCAGGGTTGTCACCAAGGCCACCTGATCAGACCCCATAGGTATGCTAAGCGCCCAGTCCAGAAAGATAGACCGGCATTCCCCAGCTGTGATCCCCTCGATCCGGTAGGCCTCGAATACCAGACCCTTCGGGTCCTCTGGCGTTTTTGCGTCAGCCATCTTGGGCCTCCCCATTTGTTTGCTAGCCGTTGCTACCATTTTGGGCGAGCATATCGACGGTCTGTTTTACCAATGAAGCCGCCTCTTTGCGACATTTCTCAAGCCGGGCGGCGCCCTTCTTCAGCTGCGTCTGACTGAGCACCTGCAACACCAGCGCCAGCCCGCCCGCGCCGACACGGTCCGCATCAAAAGGCGCCTCGGTCAGCAACAGAGCCACCTGGCTGAAATCAGCATAGAGCCGGTGGATGCGGGACAGCGCGTCACCCGCCTCCGCGCTCAGCAAGCCGGCACTGACGGCGGCATCAAGCTGGCCCGCCGTATCGGCGCGCGCGCAGCCGACCGCAAGCGCCAGCCCTTGCGCCAGCAGATCAATGTCCCGCGCGCCACCCTGCCCTTCTTTGACGGTCCAAACACCGCCGACGCGGCCCGCGCGAGCCAGCCTATCGCGCATTTCCTCCAGCTCAGTCGCCACGGCTGCAGGCGCGCGAGGGGAGGCCAAGATTTCCGCCCGCAGCTCGGCGATATCAGCGGCAATAGCGGCATCGCCGGCAACCGCGCGGGCACGGGTCAGGGCCATGTGTTCCCACAGCCAAGCCTCTTTCGACTGATAGGCGGCATAGGCCTCAAGGGAGGTGGCAACCGGCCCCGACTGCCCCGACGGGCGCAGCCGCATATCCACCTCGTATAACCGCCCCTCCGCCGTGGGGGCGGAAAGTGCGGTGATCAAGGCCTGTGTGAAACGGGCAAAATATGCGCGGGTATTCAGCGGGCGCGGCCCGTCCGAGCTGTCCGCCCCTTGCGCATCATACACCACGATCAAATCCAGGTCGGAGCGCGCATTAAGCTGGCCCAGCCCAAGGGATCCCATGGCCACGATCGCCGCCCCCCGTCCCGGCGCGGGTCCATGTTTGAGGGCGAATTGCGCGGACACCGCAGGGGTCATTGCGGCCAATGTGGCTTCGGCCAGATCGCTATATTGCTGCCCTGCCCCGCTTGGCTCGATCAGGCCGCGCAGCAAATGGACGCCAATCCGGAAATGCCATTCCTTTTGCCACCGGCGCGCCTGATCCAACTGCCCCTCATATGCGCTTTGCGCAGCCAACCGCGCGGCCAGGTCGGCCTCCAGCCCTGCCGCACCGGGCCAGGGGCTGAAAAACTCTCCTCCCAGCACCGCGTCAAACACATGCGCGTTGCGCGACAGGTAGCCCGCCAAATCTGCGGAGGCGGTGCAGATGTCCACGATAAGCTGCTGAAGCTGCGGCGTGGCCTCAAAGAGCGACAGGACCTGCACCCCGGCAGGCAGCCCTGCCAGGAACCGTTCGAACGCCTGCAGCGCCTCGTCTGGCCGGGCGGCCGCGTCAAGGCGTTGTCTGATCTCGGGGAACAGCCGCTGAAAAATTTCCGCTGCGCGCGGGCTGCGCAGGGATGGGAAGCTGCGCCATTTCTCAAGATAGCGGGCCGCGTCATCCCCGCGCACGGGCTTCGCATCGGGGGCAAAGAACGCCTCCGTAAGGGTGGCGGTCTGTTCTAGCCGCTCCGTCAGGTCAGCGCGCAAGGCGTCGGCGTCGCGGTCCACGAAGGCGGCGAGCCGGTCGAAACCATCAGCAGAGCTGGGCAGCGCATGTGTTTGGGCATCGCCGATCATCTGCAAGCGATGCTCGACCTCCCGGAAGAAACGGTAATTCCCGGTCAGAACCTCGACCGTCTCGGCATCGACCCAGCCCGCCTGCAGCAGCCGCGCAAGCCCCTCAACCGTGCCCCGCACCCGCAGTTGGGGATCGCGCCCGCCTGCGATGATTTGCCGGGTCTGGGTGAAGAACTCGATCTCACGGATGCCGCCGCGCCCCAGCTTCATGTCATGGCCGTCCAGCACCAAAGCGCCGCCAAGCTGCTTATGATCGCGGATCCGTAGCCGCATGTCATGAGCATCCTGGATCGCGGCAAAATCCAGATGCTTGCGCCAGACAAACGGGGTCAGGCGGTCCAGAAACCTTTGCCCCGCCGCCACGTCCCCGCCACAGCTGCGCGCTTTGATGAAAGCCGCGCGCTCCCATGTGCGACCGACGCTTTCGTAATACCGCTCCGCCGTCTCCATCGCGATGCAAACCGGCGTGACAGAAGCATCGGGGCGCAGGCGCAGGTCGGTGCGAAACACATAGCCCTCTGCCGTGACCTGCGACAGCAACGCGGTCAACCGCCGGGTCACGCGCACGAAGCTGGCGCGCGCGGCGGTATAGGCATCTGGGTCAAACCGGGTCTCGTCAAACAGGCAAATCAGGTCGACGTCGGAGGAGTAATTCAGCTCCCCCGCGCCCATCTTGCCCATGGCCAGCGCGCACATGCCGCCCGCTGTCGCAGCATCCTCATCCTTCAGACCAGGCAGCTTGCCCCGTGCGATTTCTGCCCCGACCAGCGCGCACATGCCCGCATGCACGCAGGCATCCGCCAGCCGGGTAAGCGCTTGCGTGACCTTTTCCAACGGCCAGACCCCGCCCAGATCGGCCAGACCCGCCAATAGCGCCACGCGCCGCTTGGCCTGCCGAAAAGCCACCTCTTGATCAGCCGGCGCGGCCGCGTGCACCGCTTCGATCACCGCATCCAACAGCTGCTCGGACGGGGTGTCGGCCAAACCGGAAATCCAGTCCGCCTCCTTTACGGCCAACCCCGCCAGATACGGGCTGCAGCCCGCCGCCCCCTCGATCAGGGCGCGCAGCTCTGCGGGGGCATCCGTGAAACGCGCGGCGACCTCCGCACCAAGATCGGCGCGGTAAGGACGGGGGCAGCGGCTGATGGCAGAGATGAAATCCATGGCTCACCTTGAGCGCGCGCCGGTTCTATGGTCAACCGGGCATCGTCAGATAGAACGGGGGAGCCGCGATGAGCAAGAGCCTCAAACGGGTCAAAACAGCACTGGATGCCGCAGGGCTGACGGTCGAGATCATGGAGACCGGCGCCGATACCAAAACCGCGCAGGCCGCAGCCGACGTGGCGGGTTGCGCCTTGGATCAGATCGCCAAAAGCATCATTTTCAAGGGCGAGGATACGGGCAACGCGATCCTGTTTCTGACCGCTGGCGGCAACCGGGTCAGCGCCGCGAAAGCATCCGCCGTCGCAGGTCAACTGCTGGGAAAAGCCGATGCCGCGTTGATCCGCGCGCAGACGGGGTTTGCGATTGGTGGCGTGTCACCGATTGGCCATCTGAACCCGATCCAGGCTTATCTTGACCCACGCCTGACCGCGTTTGACACGATCTGGGCCGCCGCCGGTACCCCGCATCACATATTTCCGATCTCGCCTGACAGGCTGATCGCGCTGACGGGTGCCACGCCTGCGGATTTCACCGAAAGCTAGATGTCGAGCAGGTCGTAGACCGACAACGCCGCGCGCAATCCCGGCGGGTCATCGCCCCGACCAAGCGCCTCCATCGTGCGTTCACAGGCATCAAGCTGTATCGCGCGGGCCTCCGGATCGGACATTAGTTGCAGCAATGCGCGGGCGATAGCGTCTGGTTGGCAGGCCTCTCCGAGAAATTCGGGCACAGCAGCCGTACGGGATACGATATTGACCAGCGTCACCGTGTCGATCAGCATTTTGGAGGCGATGACGCGGCGCGAAAACCAGTTCATGTCATAGGCCACGACCATCGGCGTGCCAGCCGCCGCCAGCTCCAGCGACACGGTGCCGGAAGCGGCAAGGGCCACATGGGCCGCCCGGAACGCCGCCCTCTTGCTGCGCGCGAACTCCGCCGCACCCAGGCCGCGCGGGTCCAGGACCACCGGCGCGCCGGGCCAACGGCGTACCAGGTCATGGACCTTTGCGGCTACAGCATGGGTTGTCGGCACCACGATGCGGGCGTCGGGATGTTCAGCGCAAACCGC
>CALHHY010000022.1 GCA_938030665.1 uncultured Litoreibacter sp.
CTTTCTTCGGCAGGAAGGTCATGTTCTCCGACATGCAATAGACGCAGCGAAAATCGCAGCGATCCGTGACGGAGAGGCGCAGATAGGTGATCGCGCGGTGAAATGGATCAATAAGCGGTGCGGTCATGGGCAAAGCCTAGCGGTGGCAACGGCCCGCCACAAGCGCGAGATCATGGATTGATGCGGGCGGCACGCATGCTACCATCACATTCATGTTGATGACCCGCTGGCCTCTGGCCCCGTTCGCCCTGATTGTGACCCTTGCCGCCTGCGCGCAGACCGCCAATGTGCCGATCCCCGATGATCGTGGCGCGCCCACGGTTCAACCGGTGCCGCGCCCTGAACCGGCCGTGCAAACAGCGCAGGGCAACACGGCTGAGGCGCTGGATACCGCAAGTGCTGCGGATGTTGCGGAGGCCACCAATGTCTCCGCCCCTGCGACGGGCCTCTTGGGGGAGACCGTGGCAGCCCTGGGCGATCCCAGCAAGCCCGGTTTCTGGCTGATGACGCCCCTCGTAAGCAGCGAACGCACGGGCCGGGTGGAGCGGGAAGGCGGCGCGGTCGTCCAAGTCACCCTGATCCCATTGGGCGGCGAGGCAGGCGCGGGCAGCCAGCTGTCGCTATCGGCGATGCGCGCACTTGGGTTTCAGTTGACCGATCTGGCACCGCTCAAAGTGTACGGCCAATAGCAACTCCCTTTTTTGGGGGGGTGGCCCGTATCGCCGCGCATCGGGAGCGCGCGCGTTTTTGACAGCGTGCTGCCAGATTTTCGCCGCAAACCCTCTTTAGCGTCGACCTCCATCTTTGGGCGGGGGCATCGGATCAGAGGTCGCTCATGAAAATCATCACCCTTTTGACAGTCTCAGCGCTTGCCGTGACGGGCCCTGCCTTGCTTAGCAGTACGGGTATCCCGATGCTGGATGATTCCGGCGTTGCTTATGCGGGCAAAGGAAACGGTGGCGGCAATGGCGGTGGCAACGGCAGCGGCGGAAAGGGTGGCGGCAAAAGCGACGGCGGCGGTAAAGACAAGGCCACGCGAGGCGGGAATGGCTCCAAGAAATCCACAAAATCAACCCGAAGTTCAAAATCCGCGAAGCAGAAGGTCTCTGCAAAACAGGCGCTGAACAACACCCTCACCAAGTTGGGCCTGAAGAAGCGGACGGCGAAAAGCACAAAACAGAAAGTCGTGCGGGCCAGCAAACCCGTCCAGTCAAAGCCGAAAAAGCCGGTGGCGCAAAAGGTGGCCAAGGCCAAGCCGGAGGTCGCACCGCGCGAGAAGAACCTGCAGGCGCAGCTGAAAGGGCTGAACTCGCTGAACCGCAACGCCAACGGCTTCTTCAACGGCAAGGATCCGAAGTTGGCAACGCTTCGCGACTTCGTCGCGGCGAGTGTGCTGGCTTCCGGTCTTGCTGGCGATCTGGCTTTGGCCGAAGAAGGACTGGCCGCGAAGGAGCAGGCATTGGGCGCCCTGCTATCAGAGCTCGGTGTGACCAACACGGAGCTTGACGGCCAGCGCACAGAGCTGGAAGGGCGGCGTGAAGAATTGCTGGCGAATGAACCGGCCATCGACGACCCCTCCCGCACCGAATGGGAGGCGGAGGTCGCCTCTGTTGATGCAGGCCTCGGTGCGATTTCGGACGTGGAGGGTGGTCTTGAAGCGGTTGCCGATGCGCGCGATGCCGTCGATCAGTCGGCTGACGAAACGGATGAAACCGCCCTGCGCGAAGCGATTGCCGCGGCAATGAACGCGACGGGTTCCAAGACAATCACCCCGGAGGAGGTGTCGCCCGAAGTGGTTGATTTTGTCTCGGACAAGCTAGGGGTGGGCGACGCCCACGGCTTCATCGACGAGGGTATCCTGCGCGAGGAAGAGGCCGGGGATGACGTCGCGGAGGACGACACGCTTATCGAGGAGGACGACGAGGAAGAACTTGCGGACGGGGATGGGTCTTTGCCTGATGCAACCCCGCTGCCACTGGTGCCTGCAGCGTCTGACAACGGCTGATCCGCCCTAACAGGATTGAAAACAGAAGGCCGTCGCATTGCTTGATGCGGCGGCTTTCTGCTTTTGAAGCGACGGCGGAAGGCGTCGGATCATCAATCGTTTAGTTTCCGCGCGGCCTCGCTCACGGCGAAAGGCTTCATTGCGGCCCCGTGGGCATCAAGGAAAGCCCGCACGCGGTCTGGATCGTGCTTCGACAGCTCCCTCAACCACCAGGCGACGGCCTTCTGGATGAACCAGTCGTGGTCCGTCACATACGTCGCGGCCCAGCCCAGCACCCGGTCGCGGATGGCCAGATCCGCTGGCTTGGGGTGGTTTTGCTTGGTCCAGGGCAGGGTGATTACCAATGCGGCGCGGCGGGTCCAGAGGTGGTCGGAGCGATGCCACGGCTCGACCTCCTCGATGCGGGCAGGGTCCCAAACCAGCCGTTTCTGCCCGGCCATACAGGCGTGGTCGGCGATGGCCCAGGCGTCGAAATCGGGGACCCACGAACGGATCAACTCCCAAGCCGATTGATCAGACGGGCGCAGCCGCGCCTGCGTCAGCAGCTTTGCGGCCAGCACCCGCGCCTCGTGAATGTCGGTTTCCCACAGTTGACGGGCGAGGGTCACGCGCCCCTCGACATCCATGAGGGGCCGCCAATCGCGCGACAACCCGTCCAGCATAGGGTTTGCCAGGCCAAGATAGCGGCGGTCTACCTTGTGGTAGGCGGCCATCTCGCCTGCTTTGACCGGATCGCCAAGCGCTTCGAGCTTGGCCTGGGCCTCAGCGGCGGTCATTCCACCGTGACGGATTTGGCCAGATTGCGCGGCTGGTCGACATCGGTGCCCTTGGCGACAGCGGCGTGGTAACTCAGCAATTGCGCGGGCACGGCGTATAGGATCGGCGCAATGAACGGGTCACAGCTGGGCATGATTATGCCTTCCCACACCCCGTCGGAGGCCTGTTTGGCGCCCTCGTTATCGGTTAGCAGCACGACCTTGCCGCCCCGCGCCATCACTTCCTGCATGTTTGAAACGGTCTTGTCGAACAGCGCGTCCATCGGAGCAATGACCACGACGGGCATGTTGCGGTCGATCAGGGCAATGGGGCCGTGCTTCAGCTCGCCAGAGGCATAACCTTCGGCGTGTATATAGCTGATCTCCTTCAGCTTTAACGCGCCCTCCATCGCCAGCGGGTACATCGGCCCGCGGCCCAGATAGATGGCATCTTTTGCGGTCGCGATCTTGCGGGCGACGGATTTGATCACCGGCTCCATGGCCAGGGCCTGGTTGATCAGCCCGGGCACGTTGCGCAGATGCCCTAGCTTTTCGGCCAATTCTACCTCGTCCAACCGCCCGCGCTGATGCGCGGCCTTGAGCGCCAGCAAAGCAAGAACGGTCAGTTGGCACGTAAACGCCTTGGTGGAGGCCACGCCGATTTCGGTCCCCGCAAGGATCGGCAGCGCGAGGTCGCTTTCCCGCGCGATGGAGCTTTCGGCGACGTTGACCACGGACAGGATTTTCGCGGCTTTCCCTTCGCTATGGCGCAGCGCGGCCAGCGTGTCGGCGGTTTCCCCCGATTGGGAGACGAAAAGCGCGAAGCTTTTGTCTGAGATCACCGGGTCGCGGTAGCGGTATTCAGAGGCGATATCGACCTCCACCGGCAGGCCCGCCATCTGCTCAAACCAGTATTTCGCGACCTGGCAGGCGATGAAGGCGGTGCCACAGGCAACCATGGTGATGCGGTCGCAGGCGGTGAAATCAAGATCGCCGCCGGGCAGGGAGACCTTGTCGCCGGTCTTGCCCGTATAGGCCGCAATCGCGTCGGCGAGCACCACGGGCTGCTCGGCGATTTCCTTGGCCATGAAATGCTTGTGCCCGCCTTTTTCGACCTGCGCCTTGTCGATCTGAATGCGCTTCTTCTCGCGGTTGGCGCGGTTGCCGTCGCGGTCAAAAATCTCAAGGCTGGTGCGGGTGAGGATGGCGCGGTCGCCTTCCTCCAGATAGGTGATCTGGTCGGTCATCGGGGCCAGCGCGATGGCGTCAGAGCCCACATACATCTCCCCCTCGCCATGGCCTATCGCAAGGGGGGAGCCCTTGCGCGCGGCAATCATGAGATCATCTTCGCCGTGGAACAGGAAACACAGTGCAAACGCCCCTTCAAGTCGCGACAGCGTCTTGCGGGTGGCCTCTGCCGGGCTGTCGCCCTGATCCATGTGAACGCGGGTCAAAAGGGCGATGGTTTCGGTATCGGTGTCGGTCTCGAAACTGAGCCCATGTTGTTGAATTTCGGCCCGCAACTCTTTGAAATTCTCGATGATTCCATTGTGCACGACAGCCACAGGTCCCGATTGATGCGGATGCGCATTGCTAGCATTTGGCGCGCCATGGGTGGCCCACCTTGTGTGGCCAACCCCGGACTTTCCGGCCAGCGGCTCATGCACCAGAAGGTCCGACAGGTTAACGAGCTTGCCCACGGCCCGCCGCCTGTCCAGCACCCCGTTATTGACCGTCGCGATGCCCGCGCTGTCATAACCGCGATATTCAAGCCGCTTGAGCGATTCTACCAAAATGGGCGCAACCTCGTGCTTGCCCAACACCCCGACAATACCACACATCTAACGGCCCCTTTTTGCTTTCTTGGCCCTGAGCAGCTGCATCAGCTTGCGGGCAAATCCGGGTTTGTTGACCGTCTCGGCGCGGCCAATGGCCATCGCGCCGTCCGGCACATTCTTGGTCACCACAGTGCCGGAGGCCGTCATGCTTTCCGCCCCCATGCGCACCGGCGCGATCAGCAGCGTGTTGGAGCCGACAAAGGCCTTTTCCCCGATCTCGGTGCGGTGTTTCATCACGCCGTCATAGTTGCAAGTGATGGTGCCTGCGCCGATATTCGCGGCCGCACCAACACTGGCATCCCCGATGTAGGAGAGGTGGTTGACCTTTGCACCGGCGGCAATGTTGGCGTTCTTGATCTCGACGAAATTGCCGATCCGCGCGCCGTCTGCAAGCGTCGCGCCGGGCCGAAGTCGCGCAAAGGGGCCGACCTGCGCATCGGGGCCGACATGGCAGCCTTCCAAATGGCTGAACGCTCTGATCTGCGCGCCGGCCTCGATCCGCACGCCGGGGCCAAAGACGACATTGGGTCCGATCCAGGCGTCCGGCGCGATCTTGGTATCGAAGGAGAAATAGATGCTGTCCGACCCGGCCAGTGTCACCCCGTTTTCCATCGCGGCCTGACGGGCGCGGGTCTGAAAAATCTGCTCCGCCCGGTCCAGCTCGATCCGGGAATTGACGCCGAGCGTCTCCACCTCGGCGCAGGTCACGACCTCGGCGCGCATCCCCTTTGTTGTGGCAAGACCCACGACATCGGTCAGATAGTATTCGCCGCTCGCATTGTCGTTCCCGACCTCGGAAATCAACGTAAAAAGCGTCTGGCAATCTGCTGTTATTACGCCTGAATTACACAGCGTGATGGCTAGCTCCTGCGGGTTCGCGTCTTTCGCCTCCACGATCTTCTCAAGCGTCGTGCCGTTGGTCACCAGCCGTCCGTATCGTCCGGGATTTGCGGCCTCGAACCCCAGCACAATGACATCCGCGCCGTCCCGGCGCCGCGCCTGCATGCGGGCCAGTGTATCTGCGGAAATGAACGGCGTGTCGCCGTAAAGGACCGTGACATCGCCTTCAAAATCGGCAAAGGCTGCGCGCGCCTGATCGACGGCATGGGCCGTGCCTTTCTGCTCGGCCTGCCGCACGCAGATCGCGTCGGGCGCATGTTTGGCGACGACCGCCTCCACGGCTTCCGCCCCGTGGCCGGTCACCACGACCACGCGGGCCGGGTCAAGCGCCGCGCCGGATCGCATCGCATGGACCAGCAATGGCGCGCCCGCGACCTCATGGAGCACTTTGGGAAGATCGGATTTCATCCGGCTGCCCATACCGGCCGCCAGAATGACGAGTGCGCTCTGCATATCAGCTTTCCTTGCCTTTGCGCCCGTTCTACCTTGCGGGCAGGGCAGCGCAAGAGCGCGGGCCCTCAAACAAGGTTACGCCGCATTACAGGCAGGCGACGCAGACGGCAGGGGTAGGGCATGCATACGGTGGTTTTCGATCTCGATGGCACGCTGGCCGATACCAGTGGCGATCTGCTGGACGCGGCCAACGCGGCGTTCCGCGCGGCCGGTCTGGGTGACGTGCTGGAACATCCGCGCGACGCTGGCACCGCGCTTAAAGGCGGGCGCGCCATGCTGCGGCTTGGATATGAACGGCTGGGTCGCGATCCGTCAGAGGCCGAGATTGACGCGGGCTACCCCATTCTGTTGGAGGCCTATGGCCGCCAGATCGCCGACAAAACCTATCTTTATGACGGTGCGGAGGCGGTGGTTCTACGTCTGAAAACTGCGGGCTACAAGGTTGCGGTTTGCACAAACAAGCCCGTTGCACTGGCCCGGCAACTGCTGGATCAGATCGGGATCACTGACCTTTTTGACGCCATTGTAGGCGCTAAGACGCTTCCTGTCAGCAAGCCCGACCCTGCGCCCTATGTTCTGGCGGTGGAGCAGGCAGGCGGTACCGTCGCGCAATCGCTGCTGGTGGGCGACACGGCGACGGACCGCAAGACCTCAACCGCGGCGGGCGTGCCGTCAGTGCTGGTGACCTTCAGCCCCGCGGGCAACACCGTGCAGGAGCTGTTCCCTGACGAGATCATCGACCATTTCGACGCCCTTGATGTCGTTGTTGAAAAGCTGATCGGCCGGCCTCACGGGGGCTGATGCTCGGAAAAGCGGCGCGGCTTTCGAAAGCCCGCCTTCGGGGATTGCGAAGAAGGGGCGCTTGCAAGCCCTCACCCGTTGACGGCGCGCGCGAGGGGCCGCAGACTCGGGCATGGGCCAAGAAGGAAGGGATCAAATGCAGGAACGGTTCACAGGATCTTTCACCCAGCAGGAACCTATCCCGGAGGCGGGCATCGCCGCCGCAATGGAGGTCCTGCAACATGGGCGGCTGCACCGCTATAACGTTACCGAGGGCGAGCTAGGTGAAACCGCCTTGCTGGAGCAGGAATTCGCGCAGCTGACCGGTGCCAAATATGCGCTTGCCGTAGCGTCGGGCGGCTACGCCATGGGATGCGCGCTGCGTGCCATCGGGGCCGGGCCGGGCGACAGGGTGCTGTCCAACGGGTTCACGCTGGCCCCTGTGCCAGGCGCGATTGCGTCAGTGGGGGCAGAGCCCGTTTTTGTGGAGGTCACGGAGGGGCTGACAATCGACCTCGTTGATCTGGAGGCGAAGATAGCCGCCTCCGGTGCGCGGGTGCTGCTGCTCAGCCATATGCGTGGCCACCTTGCCGATATGGACGCGCTGATGGCGATCTGTGACGCGGCTGGTGTCGCGGTGATTGAGGATTGCGCGCATACGATGGGGGCCAGCTGGCGCGGCACGCCGTCGGGGCGTCACGGGGTGATGGGCTGCTATTCCTGCCAGACCTATAAACATGTCAATTCCGGCGAAGGCGGGTTTCTGATCAGCGACGACGCGGAGCTAATGGCCCGCGCCACGGTGCTGTCGGGCAGCTACATGCTGTATGAACGCCACGCTGCTGCTCCCACGCCAGAGGTGTTCGAGAAGATCAAA
This sequence comes from uncultured Litoreibacter sp., assembly GCA_938030665.1. GTDB lineage: Bacteria > Pseudomonadota > Alphaproteobacteria > Rhodobacterales > Rhodobacteraceae > Litoreibacter. The sequence continues at coordinate 7,609 of CALHHY010000022.1, forward strand.
TATGTCACGCCCAATATATCGGGGCGGATGGACAACCTGCGCGCGGCTATTCTTCGCCCGCAGCTGGCCGATCTGGCGGCGCAGGTGGATCGCTGGAACGCGCGTTACCGGTCGATTGAAGAAGGGCTGCGCAATTGCCCCGGAATGCAGCTGATCGAGCGGCCTAATGCGGGCGTGTTCGTCGGCTCCTCCATCCAGTTCCTGCTGCCCGGATACGCACCCGACCAGATCGAGGGCTTCGTCTCGGGCTGCGCCGCGCGGGGGGTGGAGCTGAAATGGTTCGGCGCGGCAGAGCCCAAAGCCTTCACCTCGCGCTATGACAGCTGGCGATATGCGCCCGCACAAAGGCTGCCGAAAACCGACCGCGTGCTGGCAGGGCTGATCGACATGCGCCTGCCGCTGACCTTCAGCCTTGATGACTGCGCCACCCTAGCGCGGATCATCACCGATGAGGCGATGATCCTGTCGCAAGGTGCCACATTGAAAGCGGGGGAATAGCCTCCGCGCTTACTTCGCGATCTGGCCCGGAAACTGAACCACGGAACCGCCGCTGCCGCGCCTGGGGCGCGGTCGCTGACCGGAAATCGCTTGCGTGCGGCTGGCCACCCGCAGAGGGGCAGAGGCGCGCAGGCCATCGCTTGGCGTGCCGCCAGCGAGCGTTGAGATCGCATTCGCAGCGCCCCGACGGGCGGCCAGCAATCCGCCAGCAAATGTGCCAGACCCCGGAAAGACCGGTGCCGATACGCCAAAGCGCGGCCGTGTTGCGGATTTGCGGGCGACGACCAGTTCCTGCGCGGCGTAGTAGGTGCGGTTATGCTCTTCCACGATGCGTTTCAGATCGCCCGGCGCGTAGGTGTGCGGGTCGGCCAACCCCATCGCCTTGGCGCAGAGCTTGGAGCAGAACCAGCGGTCCGGGTTATGGCGGCGCATATTAACGAGCTGCGTCATCAACAGCCCCCAATAGTCGTACCCCTTGCCCATATGTCGGCGCGCGCGTTCCAGCGTGTCCTGCGGGGCCCATGGGACCGGGACAAATTCGTAAGCGCCGGGGCGGAAATACATGGGGCGTTCGCAAACGCCGCCATTTTTGCCCACTGCGGAAACGCAGGAATGGGTTTCTCCATCGCGGGGCGGTTCAGCACTTGTAAACAATTCACAATGCGAAAACTCGGAGCGGGTAATCGCCTGAACGAGCGTATCGCTTAAAAACCGGCCCTCGCCTCGATAAAAAGCAAGGTAAATCATAGTAGTGTCGTGGTCCCAGGTATTTTTATGTCAAAAATGGGGCACCTGCCCTTACCAATCAAGAAAAAACTAACGATATGTTAAGGTTAGAGGCTAAAGTATTAACACGCCCTGCGCCATCTTGTTGCACCTATACTGCCTTAATTGTGTCAGAGCTAGAAAAGCTGATCAGGTTTACGTTACCGGAACCCAAGTTTTGCTGATCATTAGCGGTAATTCCCCTTAACTGAGGGCCCTCATCACATTTTCGGAGCTGCCGGGGCGGACCTATACAATTGGTTAATATACGCGTCGCGAAGTTCTTAATGCCGCTTGGGTGACTTAACGTCACCTTAACGATTGGTTCCAAAATTTTCAGCATTTTCGCCGTTGACCTGGACAAAAAACTCGCCTTATATGAACAAGTGTTCAATTAAAGCGAGGTCCCCGCCGTGTTCAACGAATCGATGCGCTTCGATCTTGGCGAGGACGTAAATGCCTTGCGCGACATGGTGCATCGTTGGGCGCAGGACCGCGTCGCCCCAATGGCCGCCGAGATCGACGACGCCAACATCTTCCCGTCTGAGCTTTGGACCGAGATGGGGGAGCTGGGCCTTTTGGGCATTACGGTCCCTGAAGAGGATGGCGGCGCAGGCATGTCATATCTCGCCCATGTCGTCGCGGTGGAAGAAATCGCGCGCGCTTCCGCCTCCGTCTCGCTCAGCTACGGGGCGCATTCGAACCTTTGCGTGAACCAGATCAAACTGAATGGCACGCCTGAGCAGAAGCAAAAATACCTGCCCGGCCTGATTTCCGGTGCCCATGTCGGCGCGCTTGCCATGTCGGAGGCCGGTGCGGGCTCGGACGTCGTGTCGATGTCCCTCAAGGCCGAGAAGCGAAACGACCATTTCCGCCTGAACGGCAATAAGTACTGGATCACCAACGGCCCCGATGCCACGACACTGGTCGTCTACGCCAAGACCGACCCCGACGCGGGCAGCCGGGGCATCACCGCTTTCCTGATTGAAAAGGAGATGACAGGTTTCAGCACCTCGCCCCATTTCGACAAGCTGGGCATGCGCGGCTCGAACACTGCAGAGCTGATCTTTGACGATGTCGAGGTGCCGTTTGACAATATCCTCGGCGAGGAGGGGCGCGGCGTTCAGGTCCTGATGTCGGGCCTTGATTACGAACGCGTGGTGCTGGCGGGCATAGGTACCGGCATCATGGCTGCCTGCATGGACGCGATCATGCCCTACATGGCGGAGCGTAAGCAGTTTGGCAAACCCATCGGGGGCTTCCAGCTGATGCAGGGCAAGATAGCCGATATGTACACCGCCATGAACTCCGCCCGCGCCTATGTCTACGAGGTTGCGAAGGCCTGCGACCGGGGCGAGGTCACCCGCCAGGACGCCGCCGCCTGCGTGCTTTATTCCTCGGAGGAGGCGATGAAGCAGGCGCATCAGGCCGTGCAAGCCATGGGCGGTGCCGGGTTCCTGAACGACAGCCCCGTCGCCCGCCTGTTTCGCGACGCCAAGCTGATGGAAATCGGCGCCGGCACCTCCGAGATCCGCCG
>CALHHY010000023.1 GCA_938030665.1 uncultured Litoreibacter sp.
GGCGTCTATGCGATTGAGATCATCCTGAGGAACAACGCGGCGGTGTTTTTGTAGAGGGCTTTGATGCAGGTACACTTGCGAGCTGACGGTCAACTGACGCCACGAGTATAAGCTGGTTTGAAGCAGATGGCAGGTTTGCGGGACAAAGTAAGCTTTCGCTGCGGTTGCGCCAAGGTCGGCTTTGGAGAAATTGAGCCTAGCAAAAACGGTCGTTTTTGCCAATTCCAGCGACGAGCTCGGCAACATTGGAGAATCTTGTGTCACAACCCCTTGGCCAAACTCGGCTTGATTTTGTCACGTTTTTGACCGGATCCCGACGAAGCGGACATCCGTTCGCAGTGCAGCATTTGGTAAACTGGGCTCAGACCGGACCTTCAGAACCCGTCACATCAACTGCCTCCTATCGGCGCAGGCTGCCCGAGTGCTGCCTAGCTCGCAAATGGTGCGGTGCTGCCCCAGAGTTGTTTGACGCGGGCGTCGCGGCCGCAGGCGGCGCGGTATTTCTTGTAGGCGCGCTCCTTCGAGATCAGGCCGAAACGGGTCAGCACTTTGTCCTTGCTCTTGGCGTAGTCCTGATGTTCCGGCCCGGCGGCGAAGAACGTCCCCGCCTGCAGGATGGGCGTGACGATCTTCTTACCAAGCTCTGCCTCGGCCCGTGCCTTGGCGGCTTGGGCGGCCTGCTGCTCCGCCCCGGTGGTCACGAAAATCGCGGTGCGGTAGCTGGCGCCCCGGTCACAGAATTGCCCACCGGCATCGGTCGGATCGACCGAGCGGAAGAACATGTCAAAGAGCTGCGGCAGCCCCAGCTTGCTGTCATCATAGGTGATGCGCACCGCCTCGTAATGGCCGGTGCCGCCCTTGGTTACCTGCTTGTAGGTCGGGTTGTTCACCGTGCCGCCCATAAAGCCCGATACCGCATCCTTGACGCCCGCCACGCTTTCAAAGTCATGCTCGACACACCAGAAGCAGCCACCGGCCACTGTGATCGTCTTGGTGCCTGCTTGCGCGGCAAAACCGGCGAAGGCAAAGGCGGTGGCAAGGATGGCGGTCTTCAGAAAGCCAGCGGATGTGGTCATGGGGCGAACTCCTATATCGGTTGAGACAGAAATGGAGCTTTCTGGCCAAAGCTCAACAAACAGGACCGTGACCTCACCGAAGGGTGATCATTCCAACGCGTCGATATAGCCCTCGATCTGCTCCACCCGGTTCTCACTGGAGGGGTGGGTCGACAGCCATTCAGCCCCGCCCCCCGCGCCGCCCATCCGCTGGAAGAATACGGCCAGACCGGTCGGATCATAGCCCGCCGCGTTGCTGAGCGTGACACCGAACGCATCCGCCTCCTGCTCCGCCGCGCGGGAGAAGCTGAGCGACAGCAGCAGGTTCCCCTCCAACAGCAGCTCGTCAAGAAACGGGCCGGTATCGCCTGCCAGAAATCCCACCAGGAAGTAGATAGAAAGGGAGCGGTACATCTGCCGCAGCCCGTGCTGCGCGACCACATGGCCGATCTCATGGCCCAACACGCCGGCAAGCACGTCCTCCTGCGGGAAGCGCTTGGCGAACTCATCGGTGATGATCACCGTCCCGCCGGGCAGCGCAAAGGCATTGGGCCCGATCCTCGGCATGGCGCGGAATTCGAGCGTGAAGTCATGCGCCTCTGCCTCCCCCTCCGGCAGTTCGGTCAGCAGGGTCGTGAAGAGGCTCGCGATCCGCGTCTGCTCCTCCTCCGGCAATTCGGTGGGTTGTGCGCGCATGACCAGATCCACGGTCTGCACCGTTCCGGCGTCGATTTGGTCAATGATGAAAGGCGGTGTCAGCGCGATGGCGGCCGTCACCAGCAAATCAAGCCCGTAGCGCCACAGAAGGAAGGCGGCCAGCACCACGCCCGCAACAACGGCGACAAGACGCGGGCGGAAGGCCTCCGCCCCGTGTAGCCAGTCGCCGCCCCTGCGCCCGGTCAGTCGGGCGATGGCGTCGTGATCGGTTGTTTCAAACAGCGCGCCGTCGGGGAAATGCAGCTTGCGGGGCGCGGTGCCAAGCCGTGGGTCTATGGTGATCTGCGCGAGCCGCGCGGCGGAGATGACGGTGCCGTCCGCATCCAGCATGTCGACCACCTGATCGCCCGCGCCGTCAGGTCCACGCGCCGTGTGCGCGACGAGCCGCCCCGCCAAACGGGCTGAGCCGCGCGGCGCGTAGGCCACCCCTTCGATACTGACGTCATCCACCCCTCAGGCCCCCTACAACGGCACGCCGAATTCAAGACCCTCCAGGTCGGAATAGGCGTCTGCCACGGACATCCCCTGTTCCTCCTGGTCGCTGATGAAGGCGTCAAGCGAGCCGCCGGGCGTCATATAGGTCTGCGCGGCCATGTAGTTTTGCAACCGAATTTGCGCCCAAGGCAGCATCAGGCCGAGGGACAGAACAGCCACCACCGCATTGCTGAGCGCGATCCAGAACAGCGTCAGAGGCTTGATGGTTGACCGGAAGGTGTGCCCACCCTTCATCGCAGCGGCATTAAACGTCGCGTTACGCACTATGGCCTGGTAAATGAAACTGGCTGGCATCAGACCTGCGATGTAGCCAACGTAAATCAGGCCGATCACTCCAAGACCAGCGGGACCGATATCGTCGAAACTATCGGCCTCTATCAGATCCAGTAGTGAATAGATGGTGCTGGCAAACACCAGCCCCATCACCAAAGTGACCAACAGAACCCAGCTCGCGGCTGCAAGGATAGCGATAAAAAACGGTTTGATACCGATAATAAGCGAAAACTGCGCCTTGCCTAAGCGCGCGTTGTTGAAAACAAACAACTTCACGGCCCGGTCAACGATTGGCATTGCGAAGAAACCCAGGCCAAGGGCCCCCAAAATCATCAGCCCTCCAATGACAACGGTGCCGTGTGTAGAAAAGTAGATCGCGCCAATGCTGAAAGCGCCTAAGCCAGCATACAACACCACTGGCAGCAGGATGAAGACAAGGAAAGCGCGCCACACAGAGCCCACGAAATTGAACCGCACGTTCGAATAGCTCGACATGCGCGCATTGAACTGCATGGACCGCACAACCAGCCATGGCAGGATGACCATCAAAGCAAGGGCCATCAG
>CALHHY010000024.1 GCA_938030665.1 uncultured Litoreibacter sp.
TTCGGCGCGCGATCAGAAGATCTGGGTGCAGGAGCTGACAAGCGACAATAGTGGTTACTTCACCGGCGCAACAAACGCCAAAGTGGTGCCGGGTTTGAAGCCGAACTACAAGGAAGGCCCGCATGTCTATCAGCGCAATCCTGGCGGCCCGCTTTATATGCTCTACGCGCGTGTCGACAAAGGCGGGTATCGTCTTGAGCTCGCGCGCAGCTTCAACGGTCCGATGGGTCCATTCGTTCCAGCAGGTGTTGCGGTCAAGGACTTCAGAGAACCACACTTCGCAAACAACAGCGCGCCGACAAACCACGGTTCGATCGTTGCCTACAAAGGGAAGAACTATGTCTTCCACCACCGACATCTGAACAAGCCGGGCCAGTTCAAGTATCGCACCGCGATCTTCAACGAGTTTTACTACGACAATAACGGCAACGCGATCACAGTCGATCCTTTCAAGTCGAACTAAGGGTTCTGGGCGCAGGAAGGTCGGTTTGCGCAGTTCGCAATTATTCCTTCCTTCCCGATACTCTTAATAATGAATCAGAAAAGCGGCCTCCATTGCGGGGCCGTTTTTCTGGTGAAAAGGATGCTAGCGGTGGACCGATGATCCTGTGCGATGGCGTGGCCGGGTCGGTTGCAGCGCCTCAAACTGCTTGCCCGGTTTCTTGACCAGCGAAAGGGTGCAGGGGCAAATCAGACCGTTGTTTTGCGAGCCTAAAACCGCGCTTGGGTCATTGCCGCTGACCCTGTCAAGAGACACAAAATGGGTGAGAACTTTGATTTCGGAACAGGCCCTACAGGGTAGGATAGGGCGGTGGCGTGTCCGGACCCAACTTGAAGAGGGTCTCCTATCGCGCGGGGGATATTTTGCCGTGGTCATCCTCGGAAAAAAACCGCCCCGTGGAGTACCACGGGGCGGTGCCGACTGAGCCCGTCCAGGAGGGGCGGACGAAATGGTAAACAGGTACTTAGGTTACTGGCTGCAGTGCGGTGTTCAGGAAGGTATCGAATTCTTCGCGGGACATTGAGCCGTCGTTATTGCTGTCAAACACATCGAACGGTGAGGATGCGTCGCCAGGTGCGGCAGTGGCGGGTTCGGCATAGTTCTGCGGGCTCGCCATTTCCGCCTCCGGACTACCCATCTTGTCGGCTTCATCGGCGACACGTTCGCGGGTTTGCTGCTTCGCAGCCTCTTGCTCAAGAGCCGCCTCAGCATATTGCTGCGGACTTGCCGGCATGTCCGCCTCGTCGGGCATTTCTGGCATAGCATCGCCCATATCGGCTTGAGGCGCCACCGCCTGATCGAGGTAGGCGTAAAGCTCTTCCTCGGTCACGACGCCATCGCGATCGGTATCCAATTCCGACTTGAGTTCTTCGTCGCTGACCATGCCATCACCGTTAACGTCAAGGTGTTGGGCTAACTCGTCGACATCCACGGCACCATCGCCATTCAGGTCGGCGGATGTTGTTTTTGCCCGGGTTTTCGCGCCACCCATTGCCATGTCATCTGGACCGGCAGCCATGCCCGGCATTTCGTCGGGCACCATGCCGGGAGGCATCGCGCTCGGGTCCTGCGTCGCATAGGGGTCAGTCATCTGCTTGCGCGCCAACTCGTTCGTGACGTAGTCCAGAAATTCATCGGCGGAGACCGCTGAGTCGCCGTTCTGGTCAAGCTTTGCCAACAGCTCTTCCAATGAGACCTCCCCGTTGACGTCCGCGTCCAGCGCTTCGACCAAATCCTGGATTGTCAGCGTTTGGTCCATGGCCGGCTGGTCGTTGTAACCCATTTCACCGCCGGATTGCGGGGGTGACATCGGTGCACCGGCCGTCGCGGCATTGGGTGGCACGTCGGAGCCGTAACCAGGATCTGCTTGCGCGGGCGGCATCTTTGGAGCGGACTGACCTTCAGCCATGTCCCCAGGCATCCCGGCGGGATCCATACCAGCCCCCGGTGTCATGCCGTTTGGCATTGCCTGGTTGAGCAAATCCAGCAGGTCAGCGCTGATGTCAGCGGCCCCTGCCGGCGCTTCCGGTTCTATTGGGGCAGCTGTCGGCGTAGCCGCCATTGGTGTTGCAGTCGTGCTATTCATCATTTTCACTTCTCCTTTGCTAACCAAACTATCGGCGTGGGTTAGCAAACAAACAATTAGTGAGAAGGTACGGAACCGGTTCGGTGCAACCACGTAATCGCCTAAGTAGTTTTCTCCAGACCTAAAATTGTTTGCCGGATCCTGGTACAGCACGTCAAAACTGATGCGCCTGAAAATTCCAACCGAAAAAACGGTTGGTGCAATCTGAAGACACCGAACCTGGTGACCGACATCTGGCAGGTGACTGAGAGTAATCTCCGCATCGTTCCCGCACTACTGACCATTTCTAGGTAGTGAAAATTGTTTGGTTTTCCAGAAACTAGGATATGTTGTTACAAGGTTGAGCGCTGCATAGATCATTCAGCGCGACGCAAGACTGTTTTGTATAGGCATGCCATGAGTTCAATCACCCCCTCACTGACGCGAAGCGAAACGCTCTCACGTCCTGTTCAGCCAAACTCGGAACTCGGGACGCGCGAAGAACTGTCTAGCGCAATCCGTACGTTCGTCGAGAAAGGTGTACAGCGTTTCGATGTCGACAACGCAGAATCAGCGGGTAAATTTGTGTTACGCAACGTTCAAGACAGACTGGCTCAGCCGGATCAGCGTGAGATGGTTCTGCATTTGCTGGACAATCGTTTTCTGGACGAGCGGTCGGTTGAAGACGCAGAACTGATGTCAGAGTTCGAAGATCATTTGCTGCTTAAACCGGGATACCTTTCGCCGAAAAGCAGAATGGCAGTTGAGTTCAAACCGATCTCGTTTGAAAACTGCCCACATGGCGGCTGCCCGGTGTCGCTGAGCGTCGCCGGTGCCGATGGAAAGCCCCGGATCTACATCTCGCGCCAGTTGGGATTCCGTGAGGCAATTCTAGCATCCCAGCTTTCAGTCTCTGATCTGATGGTAAAAACGGCAAAGGGACTCGGCATTGATATACCCGATGGTGACGTCGCCAGCAGCCTATTTACGACCCTGTCAAAGGGCGAGCTGCCGGCTCAGCAGGGGTCGAAGTCAGCGCCGGCAGAGACGACCGTGATATTCGATGGTCAATCCGTGCAAGGTGTCGCGCGGTGGCTGCACGAACTCGACGAAGCGTAATTGGTGCGTTAAGTCGATTTCACTTGCTGCTGATTAGCTAGCGTACATTTCGTCTTCAAACTGCGCGCTTTGCTCCTGCGCGAGTGATCCAATGACCATGATCGGGATTGACGGAATGTCGTTCGCGACTTCATGTGGCGCGAGGACAGGCAAATGTAGTCCGTTTGATGCAAGAAAATTCCGCAATCTGCGCCGGAGATCTGCTGCAGTCACGATGACGGGCTGATAGGCTTCGTCCCTGAGGTCACGATCAATTTTGCGCACCTCCTGGATCAGGAAATCTGCGCTTTCTGCGTCAAGTAGCAGTGTCATGCTATCAGGATCATTTGGCATCCGGCGAAGGTCATTCAATGAATGACGTATCTCGGCTTCGATTTCGGGCGAAATCATTACTAGACCAAGGATGCCAGGCTTACCCGCGATCCGGTGGCACAGCTGGCGTTTCATATCGCTACGCAAACATTCAGCCAAAATGGGGGCGGAGATTTCCTCAAGCGTATGACACCGCTGATGCAGTGACGCGATAACAAGCTCAAGGGGCCGTAAGGGGATGCCGTCCTCAACGAGATAACGAACGGTTTGCTGAAGCGTAACCGCGTCAATCTTTTCTTCGACTTCACCCATCGATTGCTCAGATGTTGCCCGCATCGCCGCGACGAGGCGCAGCATTTCATGGGCCGAAAACAGATTGCCGATGTTCTGCTCAAATGCCCGGAATGTGAGAAGCGACAACAGGTCTTCGATGTCGATTGTTCCAACCCCTAGACTTTGCAATTCGGGAAGCTTGTCTTCGGCAACCCACATGCCCGACAACGAGCGATAGTCGAATTCCTCATAATCGCTTTCATCCAGAGATGCTTTCACCAGACGCACATCGCGCCGCGCGACAGCGACGAAGCCCATCCGAAGTTCCCCGGTTTCAATGGGGACTTCGTCGATAAGGATTGCCCATTTGTGTCCGGACAATACCTCGGAGCTGAGCAACCCGGGACGGGGGAACGCGACCCCACGCGCTGTAAAGAACGCCCAGAACCGGTCCAAAAGTAGGGTTTCGAGCCGCGATTGATCAAGCATTTTAAAGGCTTCCGGGCTCATTTCCAGCTCAATGCGGCCGCTGATCCCAAGTGACGACTTTGGCTTTGATGCTTCTTCTTCCTGCTCCTTCAGATCGAGACCTTCCTCGTCTTCTTTGGCTTCCTCAGCCGCGACTGCGGCTTGCGCGGCGACGTGTCGCCTTAGCACATAGGTCAGTACAAGAAGCGTTGCTGAAAACATCATGAACGTTGCGGTAGGAAAACCAGGAATGAATCCGACGCACAGGATGATCGCCGCTGCCGCGCCCGATACGCGGGGGTCTGCGACGATCTCACGGCCAATATCATTGCCCAGGTCAGACGAATCCGAATCGATCACCCGCGTAACGATTACGCCCGCACTCAGCGCCATCAGAAGTGCAGGGATCTGTGCGACCAGGCCGTCTCCAATAGTCAGCAATGAGAAGGTTTGCACGGATTCAACAAACGACAAGCCGTGCAGGTTCAAGCCTACAACGATACCGCCAATCAGGTTCACTGAGATAATGATCAGACCAGCTATAGCATCGCCTTTGACGAATTTCATTGCACCGTCCATGGCTCCGAAGAACTGATTGTTCTTGTCAAGGCGTCGCCGCATCATTTTGCCTTCTTCGGCTGTGATGTCTCCTGCTTTGACTTGGGCATCAATTGTCATTTGCTTGCCGGGAAGGGCGTCCAGCGTGAAGCGCGCGGCGACTTCAGCGACCCGCTCGGCCCCTTTGGTGACGACGAGAAACTGAACTGCTGTGATGATCAAGAAGATGACCAGCCCGATGGCCACGGACCCGGCGACAACGACGTCACCGAAGGTTTCAATGATAGTGCCTGCGTCCGCTTCAGACAGGATCAGACGGGTCGTGGCCACCGACAGCGCCAAACGAAAAGCCGTCCCAAGCAGGATTACCGAGGGGAATGTCGAGAAGTCAGATGGCTCACGCAGGTAAATTGCCACCATCAAAAGGATCACAGACAAGGAGATGTTGAGACCCAGAAGCACATCCATCAAGGCCTGTGAAACGGGGACAACCATTAATGCCAGCGTTGTAATCAGCAGCAGTATGAGAAACAGGTCTTTGCGCATCAAATGCTCCGCGACGAACTGGTGATGTAGTTGAGCCGGCCCATCTGGGCCGGCTCGCACTGTTGTTTGAAAAGGCCGCGTTTACGAGCCTTTGGATGCAACGGTGTTGGCGGTCTTTTCAGGCTTCATAATAATTTCGGCCTTGATCAAACTCTCGTTTGCCTCTGCCGTGATCGCCGCCAGCTGTTGCGCGGTATCCGTTACGTTACCAAAGCCGCCACCTTCTGCGGCGCCCGCTCCGGCACCTCCGGCTGCGCCACCTGCTGCGGGTGGGGTTGATGTTGCTACTTCCATGGGTCTTTCCTTTCATTTTCCGTAGATTGAACCACTCTCGTTGAATGGAGCGTCGTATGGCTACAAGGGTAGCCGGTTGATTTGATCAGGATGTGATCAAACTCATTGCGGTGGAACAACGCTTTGTGTCCCACCGGGGTTGACAGGTTCTGCTGAGGTTGGGGATAGGATCACCTGGCCCAAGCGTTCAACGGACAACACATTCGCACGGCGGACCCGGATCTGGGGCGCATCAGCGACGATCTCGTCGGGCGGCTGTATACTTTGCAGAATCGCCTCGCTGAACGCGACTAGCTTTGGATGGCCGGTCAGGACAATCGCACTGCCGTTCGCCACGGAAATCATGTTTAAGACATCTGCGGTTATGTCTGCATTTTCGAGGGCGGTAACAGCACCGGCATACCCAACATCGCCAAGCCGGACAATTCTGGTGGCTGCCTCCGATTTCAGGCCCACGTAATAGGTGTTGTTGAACTGGAACCAATCCAGATCGCTGCTGCGCCCTAGCGTTTCCAAAACATCTTCAACGGAGCCTTCGTACCAACCGTTGACTGTCTGAGTCCTCAGCGTTTCCGTGGTTTCGATGCGGGAGCCGGTTATGGTGTCAATGGTATCTAGGAAAACGTTGAGACGGGTATCGATAGCGCGCAAAGCAAGTGTGTCCACCTGGCTTTGAACGGTGTCTGCCTGCGCAATTTGCGCAAAACAACATAGACATAGCAAAGAGATGCGCATTTTTTTGTTTACCCCCTAGTTCCGAAAGCACAGGCCGCGAAGCGCCGAATCTGCTGTGCTGCGTCGAAGCTTTTGCTAACGCTAACGAGCGAAGACGTGCTTACTAATCAGGGTCGGCTACGTATTTATCTAAGTATCGCGCGGCCCAGTGCGTGGCTAAGCTCACTATGCAAATGCGGCCCCTTCCATAAACCTAAGGCAATTCGCATCGGGCGCATCTGTCCGAAAAATCGTCAAGGGGGCACTATGGAAGTTCAACCAATTGGATCGACTCAGCCGGCTACAACGGAAGTCAATTCTCCGGCCGTCGAAAATCAAACAAGCGATACGACCGCTCAAAATGCAGATATGCAAGCCGCATTGGCCGAGATGACCAAAGCGCTAATGCTGCCTTTAATGTTGAAGTCGATGGAAAAGGCGCGTGAGTTGGGAGACCCCAACAAATGACCGGGGCGGTCGAAAGCCTGTCTCTCGAATCTCTAATGCCAGAAAAAACTGTGCAGTTTGATAGCCGTGAAGACCTCACGGATGCTGTGGCCCAGGCCATGGAACGTGCGGCGCTTGCGCCGGGAGCGGAGCATGGCGAGCTCAATGATCTCGATGAAATTCTTGGGTTGTCTCAGGGCGAAGTCGAAAGCCACAGCGATGTGATCCAATCCAAAGCCGAGGTTACAGGCGCGCCTGAAGCAGCGGCCACGGATGAGGAAAAGGTCCAAGATGTCGCACATGAGATGGCAGATCTGGTTGCCGAAATGACGGTTTGGCAAATTAGCTGGGGTGTTGCGCAAAGTGCGCAAAAGGACCTGATGCACTTGCTGAAATCCGGTTGATTGGTCTGACTGATGTTGCACGCGACCGGGAAATTCACTCAAGGCTATGTGAGCCAGCTGGTCAGCAAGATCCAAGATTGGTGGCAACGGATGCCCTTCATGAGCCGCGATCTGGAAGCGGTCGTGAGCGGGGGCATTCAGGAGGGTAGCTATGCCGCGTTGCCTGCGCAGTCTTTCCGCATCGGTTCGTCCTGGAAAGATGACCTATTGCTGATTGACGATCCCGAATCAAAGCCCGTGAATGTCCGGCGCTCGCCATCGGTATTTGGTGAGTTACTGAGTTTCGATTCCGAGCGAACAGATCTATTGGTCAATGGCGCGCCGGTAGACGCCGAAGGGAACTATTTCCGGGTCCCGTGCAAAGTGGAAGTTGGCCAGCACGTGCTAGAGATTGCAACCGCACATGTTGAAATTCAGCAACACAAACAACCCACTGGCCCGATATGGGTCATGGGTGCTGCGGCATTGATGCTTTTTGCCTTCATTCTCGCGCTTGGTCCGTCCGGACCCAGGGATGTTCCGCGTCGGACAGTTGTGGAAAGCAGTCTGGGCGGTGTTGAGTTGTACGATAAAGCGCTCACCATTGTGACCGGTTCTGGCCTTGCTGACGATCTTAATGTCTCCTTAGATGAGTCACAGGCTCTTCAGATTTCCGGCGAAATTCCGGAGCGGTTCGATGCCAGCTGGGAAGAGTTGCAGGTTCAGCTTGACGAAAATCTGACCGGAGCTGCGATCAAGAAAGATGTCTCGCTGCGCGAAAAAATTGAGAACGTCCCAACGATCACGCTTGCCGCGACTGGGGTGGATCCATTTTTGCTGTTGGCTGATGGCCGCAAAGTACGGGTCGGTGAGATCATGACGGAAGGCTGGCGTCTTGAGGAGATCGAGATGGAGCACTTTACGCTTACGAAAAATGAAAATTCTCTTGAACTGAGGTTTGACCAATGAAGATTGATGTCCCTAATCCAGCGCAGGTGTCGGGCGGTGTTGCGCGTCCAGAAAAACCCAAAGTTCAGGAGCAAAGTGCCGAACAAAGAGAGTTTCAGGACTATGCCGCGCAACTTGCCCGCTCCCAAGTTGTTCACGCGATGCGTCCGCCGCTTTTTCAATTTCCAGATGTGTCTTACACTGGCGGTGCACGTTATGCTGATGAAGCCATCTCAAAGCTGCAACCTTTGAAAATGATATCTGGGCCTGACTTGGCAGAGCGCGCGACGGCACTGGCAGATCGGTTTGCAATAATTTCTCAACGAGCGCCAAACTCTGAAGCAAGCCGAGGACTCCAAGAGGTTCGCAATTTTGCGGAACGGCTTTACTACCTTGAGTTCAAAAAGCAGGCGGATAGCGTATGAAAATCGATAGATCCAGCTTGCAAGAAAGAACACAACACAGCGAAGACGTGGCGTTACTTCTGGCGCTGTCGTCGAGCTACTATCTATTCGGTCAGGCAAAAGTTGCGATTTCTGTTCTTGAGCTGGCCCGACTGATCTCTCGGAATGACCCCGCGATTCTTCAAATGCTCGCTGTCTTACTAAGCGAACAAGGTGAATTGGACAGGGCGTCAGGGGTGATTCAAACTCTTGAGCAACTTGAAGCGGAAATTCCTGAAGAGATTCGTCAATTGCAGATTCGCCTAGCAGCGATGCGGCGTAATGATAGCGGGTAAATAGACGTTAGCAGGGCAACTTTCCATTCTTGTGACGCAGGCAACATTTACTTTAATCCACGGTATTGTTTGCATGAAAAGAAATAGTTGCATTGCGTGAAAATGTGACGTGGGTTTGGGGGAACTAAATGAGTGTTGGTGGTACAGTTCAGGGTTTCGACTCCTATCGCGTTGTTGTTGCTGATAGCCACGAGATCGTCCGTGAAGGTCTTGCGAATAGATTGGAAGATGCGTGTGACGTAAATGTCGTCGGCGAGGCCGGAGATGGCTATACAACAATCAAAGTCTGTCGCACTGAAAATCCCGATCTCCTGGTCATGGACCTGTCACTTGTGCGCCCGTCGGGCCTTGATACCTTTCGGCGGCTTCGTGAAACAAAACCTGAAATGAAGATTATCGTGATGTCTTCTGACGCGAGTCCGCTTGAGGCGTTTCAGACGATTTCGCTTGGCGCGGTGTCGTTCTTGCCAAAATGTGCAAAAAGCAGCCATTTCGTAAATGCCGTGAATGCCGCCATGTTGGGTTACTGCTGTATCCCAGAAGTGTTCATGCCTGAATTTCTCGAGCTCCGCAAAAATGCGGCGCGCAATGGAAATATCTTCGGTCTTTCGGCAAGGGAAGTTGAAATACTCGTCGCCTGTGCCAATGGCTTGAAGTCGAAAGAGGTCGCGGGCCAACTTGATATCAGTGTCCGCACGGTCGAGACGCACCGTAATTCCATTTACCGTAAGACGAATTGTCGCGATCTCAACAAGTTGTTGCACATGATCACCGACGAGTCAGCGCTTACGCCGAGTAGCACTTAGAGCACTGCGTAGCAGTCACGATACTGTCTTCTCGGAACCTGCGCGATAGTCGTCTTAATCAGAAGCTGGAGACTCAAAGATGCAAGATATTGGGGTAAAGACAGGGGTCGATGCCGCGATCAACCGCGCTTCGGTTGAAGAAAACAGCATTGATGAAGCAATAGAGCAGGAGGTGATCAAAGAAGAGAACGAAAAAGAAAAAAGAGAAGACAAACGCGGGAAGTCAAAATCTGCCCGGCAACCGAAAATCAAGCTCGACAACCCCAGACCGACAGCCAAGGAGGCCGCCGTGCAGGCCGCCGGTGAAGACGTCGCTGACGCGGCTGGCGTCGTTTTGACGGATGAAGAGGGCGCCGCCCAAGCGATCACCTCTGCCTCCGGAAAGCATGGCAAGAAAGCAAATAAGAAAACTGCTGCGCGGATCGTCGATGATGCGATTGATGAGGGGCTGGATAAGGTTGAAGTCGGAGTTGCGGCGCCAGGCAAACCAGAATTGGTCCGAAACGCGTCTGGGCAAGGCGCACTTGTGGTCCTAGCCGAAGACGAAGATTATCGTGAGGTTGTTATTGGCGGCGAGATCACTTTGGTTCTGAACTCGAGCCTATCCCAAGATGAGGCCGCATCCCTGACGACTGCCTATATTGCGTCCAAGCTTGAGACGATCGCTGAACGCCATGGTGTTTCGCGGATCTTTGAACCGCTTTTTCTGACAATTGCCGAACTTGGCATGCCGCATCTCGTAGAGTTCTATCTCAGCTATCATATTCCAAAATTGAACGGTTCCGTTTTATCGCGGATCTTTACCAGCAATGATGTTGCGGACTTCAAAGATGAAGCCTTGCGCTGGAAAAGTGAGAAGGTCCCTAGGGTCAAGACCCATTGAGTTCCGCTTGGCATCGTGTTTCACGACTCTAAAACCGAGCAGTGAACATGTCTGATCTTTTTTGGCTGACGGATGCGCAGATAGCGCGTCTTGAGCTCTTTTTCCAGAAGTTCCATGGCAAGCCACGCGTCGGTGATCGGCGTGTGCTGACTGGAATTATATTCATCAATCGCAATGGGTACGGTGGCGAGATGCGTCCCAAGAATATGGTCCACATAGGACCTTGTACAACCGCTGGAAACGATGAAGTGACAAGGGCATCTTCGCGCAGATGATGGCCGGCTTGGCGGCAGGACATGGCGAAGAGAAGACCGTCATGATCGATGGGGAAACGCAGATATGGCGCCGATTTTTTCACAGAATCTTTGAAAAACAATGGTATACGCGCTTGCATCCCAGGCTGCAGGCAACGCAGAAGAGAAGTCAAATACGACGAGAGGCGATACAAACGTCGCAATCGGATAGAGGTCATGTTCGGCAGGCTAACGGGCTGGCGACGCGTCGCAACGCAATACGATAGGTACGCAACGGTCTTGCTATCCGCCATCGCACTCGCAACAACCGCCATCTATTGGCTATGAGCCCTGGGCCTAGGTGACAGGTAAACTCCCGCGTTTGCCTGCAACATATGCCCTCGCAAAATCCTGGAAATAATCAAACGACAATTGTTCGGCGCGCTTCATGGTCAAGCCGTGACTAACGATAGACCCGTTGCGGGCAATAGGGATGCGCCGGCCCTGAAACATTCCGAGCAGCTGTCTGGCCCCTTCTTGCCCTGATATTTTTACCGCAAGCAACGGCAGGCCTTGTTCGGGTGGATCATATGCGATGGCGATGGCCCCATGGGGCGAGACAAAGATGATTGTTGCGTCGGCTTGTGACACGCGGGGCCCGCTGCCGCTTGGCCCGTTGATCTCATTGCGCAGACGGTTTCGTTCCTGGCGGATTTCCTGTGAGCCGAAATTATCTTTCTGCTCCCGTTTGCGTTCGGTGTCCGTCATCTTTTGTTCGTTCAGGAACAGGCTTTGCTGGAGCAGGATCTCAAGCGCAGCAAACAGGATCAGGATGACAATCGCGGCAATGATCAGCAGGCGAGCCGGCTGCCTGACATAACCGGATTGGCAGAGGTTGTCGCATTGCGCGGCCTGCAACAGTGCAGGCGCAAATGCGTATCCTATGATACAGGCCAGCCCCAGCCAGATGAATACGCGGCCTGTCAATGTTGCGAGTTCCACCCAGCCGCGTTTTCCGAAAACCCGTTTGATTCCCGCGCTTGGCGAAACCCTGTTCAGTTGTGGAGCGACAGGTTTCATTGAAAACGTCATACCGCCGTTGATGGCCAAGGCGACAAGCAACGATGTTGCAAGGGTGCAAATCACGATAGGGGCCAAGATGGTGGCAATGCTTTGCGAAGCCCAACCAATAGCGGCGCGAATATTTTCGATGGAAGGATCTTGGATTAAGTCGAGGCGCATCCTCGCCAGATCCTGAAACCGCATCAACAGCGTGCCACTTGACGCTAACAACAGCACCAGGCCCGCCGCCGTGACCAAAAATGATACCGAGGTTTGACTGTTGGCGATCTGCCCTTCCTGCCGTTTCTTGCGCAACTTTTGCTGGCTGGCGTCATGCCTTTTGGCTTCGGTGTCGCTCATCGAAAGAATGTCTCCAGTCTGAACTCGGGCGCAAAGGATCTAACGATGTGGTCATTGGTCAACGCCCAGACATAGATCATCAGGACCGGTAACAGGATGATGGCGGACAGGTTCTTGATAGAAAAGGCAAGGTTATAGAAATTCAACCGCTGCCCCAGTCGCGAGGCGATGCCCGATGTAATCTCAACAAGGATCAGAACCGCCAGAAGTGGCGCCGCGATACGGATCGCAAGTTTGATGCAATCCAGCAGCGTGTTGGCAAAACTCAAGAGACCCTCTGGCCCAATCGTCGGGACGACCGCGCCTAGCGGCCAGTATGTGAAGCTGGTGTAATAGCTCTCTGCGAGGTGTTGAAACCCGTCGGCCGATGCAAATGCTAGAATCCCAATCACCAGATACAAAAGCCCGAATGTGGTGATCTGCCCGTCCATTGGCGTCTGGATCCCGCTATCGGTTTCGCCGCGAGTTTGATCCGTGATCGTTCCTGCATATTTCAGGGCAAAGAACGGCAAAGAATACATTAGCCCGATGGTTGCCCCGATCAGAAATTCAGACGCCACTGCCAGCACCAGTACGACAACTGGAAAGCTCGCCTGTTCAAAAAAACGATCCACCAGTTCCAAGTTCTGGATCAGCATCGGAAACCCGATGATCAGCCCGATCAGCAAACGCAGCATTAATGCCTGACCAAAGCCAAGGTTCAGGACGACGAAGAAGTATAGCATTGAAAGCGCCCGAACGGTTGAAAAGACCACCATTGCCATCAGGACCGGAAACCCTCGGTCTTCGACCAATGCGATGAGGGCCTCTACTTCGCTCATTATCGAACGATCTGGGCAAAGTTTGCAAAGACCTCCCGGGTTGTAGACATCAGTGGACCCGTAAGAAAGGAAGCAATGATTAACAGGCTCAATGCGATTGAGGCGATCTTGATGGTTTGCGAAAGGGTCTGGTCCTGTATTTGCGTGATGGCCTGAAAGAACGAAACAATCAGACCGATTACCGTTGCAATCGCAAGAGGGACGCCCCCCAAAACGGCCACTGCCAGCATGAAGCGGGTGAGGTAATGAAGAAGGTCTTGGCTACTCATCCGCTAATTCACATTCGTCATGACAAGGCCCTGCGCGAGCATCGACCAGCCATCAACACTTACAAACACAAGCAATTTGAAGGGGACCGCGATGATGTTGGGCTGCACCATCTGCATGCCCAATGCCATCAGGATACCCGTCAGCGCGAGATCAATCGCCATGAACGGCAAGTACAGCAAGAACCCGATTTCGAAAGCCGTTGTCAGTTGCGATATCATGAAAGCGGGGATCAGCACCGCAATGTTGTCTCGGGTCGGAGCTGTTTGATTTCCTGTCCATGTGTCTTCGGCAAAATCGACAAAGAACAACAGATGTTCGGGCGAAGTCTGCTGCTGCATGAACTCCTGAAACGGCTGGATCCCTAACCCCCATACCGTTTGGATATTTGCCGGTGTGAACGCGTCCGGTGGCAGGGCCGCAAGGTTGCTGGCCGAGATCTCGATCACGGGGAACGCGCTATAGAGCGACAGCGCCACCGCGAGGGTCATCACGATAATATTTGACGGGACTTGTTGCAGGCCCAATGACTGGCGAACAATCATCAGGACAACCGACACCTTGATGAACGACGTCATGGTAACGAAGGCCAAAAGGAAGAACCCGGCGACGAAGCTGAATATGACGGGTGTGGTGTCCATGATGACCCTCTATGCGACCCCGGCCTTTAAAGACGGCTCAGGAAACGGACGCCGGTAAAGGCCCCAAGCTGAATAAGCTCGACCTTGGCGAAGGTTTCTCCGTTGACGAGGAGGTGATAGGCTTGGTCACGATTTGTGGTCACCATCACCTGGCTGTCATCATCGAGGGCGAACAGCCCCTCGCGCGAGATGTCAGCAGTCCCAAAGGCGACGGACAGAGACACTGTGTCCTGCTCTAGCCGTGACGTGGTTTTGTCCGAGCTGTCGCTAGTCGTAAGATCGGGAAATGAAGGAGGGCCTTGTAACTGGAAGACCTCTGTTGTGCTGTCACAACTTCCCAATGCAATCAGATGGCCCGACAACCACAGCTCTGCATCTGCGCCTGTATGCCAGTCAGCTGGCGCAAGAAACCCGGCACCGACCTCAAAACCAGCTAGGTCGGTGCGCTTAGCCCTTATAACTCCAGTGCGAATGGAGGCATGAAACTGATCTTCGATTGTATCTTCCTGCGGCGGTTCAGTGGATTGAAACACTTTCAATAAACGGGTCAGACAGCTTTCTGGCCCATCGAGCAAAACTTGCGCGTCCGTGTCCAAAAGACCATGAACCGAAAATGCGAGGATCGGCAGGGCCTCGGGTGTTACTGCGTGCAGCTCGTATTCGACGAGCTGAACTGACGTCCCCAACAGTTGTTGAACTCTGGTGATCGGCTTTGCGAAGATGTAGTCTGCAACGGCGCTGATCTCGGCGGGTTCAGCAAGCGACAAGTCATCGTCAAAGCCAAGCGCAGCGAGGCAACTCTGAAAAGAGCCTGTTGATACGTATAGACACAGCTTTTCTGACCCGATGGCGAGAGTTGCCATTTCGCACTCGGCCGGCGCTTCGTAGCCCAATTGGTGCCTGAATTGAAGATGCAACTGCCCTAAGGCGTAACCCGCATGCGTATCGATGCCACGGGCTAGCGCCAGTGAATCGTCGGGCGGTGCACTGCTGCCGTTTAAGTGTTCGAGAAAGTCTGCGACATCGGTCTCGGGCATGGCCTGTGTAAAATCAAACATGGTTATGAGGGCTTCTGTATATCTCAGCGATTTCCTGCTCGGTCTCGTCTTCGGCTATCAGCGCCTGTTCGGCCTGCAAATCGCGGTGCAAACCATCGACGATGTCAAAGCGTTTAGTCGTAGAACGGATTTGCTCCTGTGCGTCGGATAGTTCGATTTCAAGGTCCGTGAGGATCTGTTTTTCGCGCTTTACCCGGATCCGTGCCCCGACACTTTCGCGACGCTTGCGAAAGATGCTGACGGAAAGCGCGAGAAAATGATTGCTGGTGCTTTCGTCGCGTTGCAGTTCTAGGAACCGTTTATGGGCATATGTCACCAATTCACGGTCTTTTTGCACAAGCGTCTGTTCCGCCTTTACCAGTGCGGTCTTTGAACGGCGGACATCTTTTTGGGCGGTGGCATAGCGGACCTCCGCACTTTGTTTACGGGTGCGGCGTACGGCGACTATGGCTTTCATCAATTCGGCCTGGTTCATTGGGCAAGGCCGATCATATGGGACAATGTGCTATCGAAGTCGGTCACGTCGTCCATGCCCTGCGCCAAAAAAGTCTCCAACTCGCTGTGCATCGAGATAGCCTGATCTGTGTCGGGATCCGTGCCGTATTCATATTCTCCCATCTTCAAGAGTAGAGCGACGTCCTGATAAGCCGTGACGAGTTTGCGCAATGATTGCGCGGCTTCGAGATGCGGCTCGGTCGTGATCCGTATCATCGACCGGCTGATGCTCGACATTATGTCAATCGCGGGATAGCGGCCCGATGCAGCAATCTTGCGATCAAGCTGGATGTGACCGTCGGTCAGGCTTTTGACTTCTTCCGAGATGGGATCACTGCTCGCGGCGTCTTCCATAAGCACGGTGTACAGGCCAGTAATCGAACCATTATTGCTGTTGCCGGCGCGTTCGATAATTTCGGGCAAGACCGGATAAACCGACGCGGGGTAACCCCGCCGGGAGGGTACTTCGCCCATTGCGAGACCGATTTCGCGCAAGGCACGGGCGGTTCGCGTCAGGCTGTCAATCAGCAGCAACACAGATTTGCCCTGACGTTGAAAGAATTCGGCGGTACTGCTGGCGCTGTGGGCGCAAAGCGCGCGTTCGATGGCGGGTCGATCCGATGTAGCGGCGATAATGACCAAACGGTCGGCCATGCCTGCTTTCTCGACCTCTTCGTAGAATTCCTTAACCTCGCGGCCGCGCTCGCCGATAAGGCCCACAACAATGACGTCGGCATCGCACTTGGTGACCAGCATTTGCAGCAGGGTGGATTTACCCGTGCCTGCTGCCCCCATGATCGCCATCCGCTGACCGCGTCCGATGGTCAGAAACCCATCAATCGCGCGGCATCCAGTGACAATCGGCTCAGAGATCAACTTGCGATCCATCGGCGCGGGGGAGGTGTCTTTGAGGGGGATGCGCATTGCGCTGTCAGGCGCGGGCGCTCCATCTATGGGGGCGCCGAATGTATCCAGAATCCGGCCAAGAACCCAGGAGCCCGACAGCATCTCCGGTTGCGACGCTACTTTGCGGATTTCAGCGCCGCAGGACAGGCCTTGTGTCGGGCCATATGGCGTAAGGTAGGCGTTGTGATCCTTGAGCCCGATCACCTCGGCCAACAACTGCTCCCCGTGGTCAAGTTTGATTTCACAGACAGCGCCGATTTCAAGACCGGTCAATGCCGCCGTCACAATCGGCCCCGAGATACGTTCGATCGTACCCACCATCGGGCGCAGGTCCGCTGAAGCCAAGGCTTGGGTAACAGCTATGATGCGGCCTTGCATCGTCACCCAAGCTCACCATCAATCGCGCCGGTTTCTTCTGCCGATAACTGCTGCGTCAGTATCTTTTCAATCTCCGCCAACTGAGCCTGCAGATCCACGGTAACGGTCCCGGCATTGGCACTGAGCCTGCACGTTGCCGGGCTGACATCGTCATCCGTCTTAATTGCAGTGACCGTGGCGAACTGATCCGGAAACTGGGTAAAAAGCGCTTGATATTTCTTCTGATCCGCAGGGTTGACGAGAAGGGTCAAGGCGAAGGAGCGGTCAAAAGAGCGGGCTGCCTCTGCGACCGCGCGTGAAAGCAGTTCTTCGTCGTTCAAATCGCCAATGATGCGCTCAACTGCGGTCAAGACCGTGTCGCGAAGCCAGGGTGTCATGCTTTCAAAGGCCGCGCGTATCTTGTTAACTTCCGCATCAATCGTCAGGAAGTACTGCGCCTGACGCTCGGCCGCCCTGGCTTGCATGGTGGTTTTTAGCTCTGCGGTCACATCTTCACGTACCCTGTTCAGGATCGCCGCCGCCTCGGCGCGCGCTTCCGCCAAAACTTTCTCAGCTTCCGCGTGGGCCGTTGCGATCAGATCGTCGGCGGCGAGATGGGTTTCGCGTTGCTCCACAACAAGCTGTTCGAACTCCTTTGCAGAGACGACAGACGTTTGCCCGAACCGGTCAAATCCCTGGCGCATCAAGACACCGCCTTAGCCGTTGCCGGTTCGAGCATCTTTGACATCAGGGTGCTGCGCAATTCGTCGCGATCCCGGCCGGTTAGCGCCGTCTTGGGCAGGCGCAGCCGCAAATAAGCGTAAATATCCTCGGGTTGCCGTTCCATCCACGAAACAAAGCACTTCATCCCTTCGGCCGGCAATGCGGTGCGGTCGGGCACTGGAGGCAGGTCTTCCATTTTGCAATGATCGGCATAGGTGCGGATCATCGCCATATTCTTGTTGCTCATCTCGCCGATGACGTTGCGGGTTTCTTGCGAGAAAAGGCATTTCACAAGTCGTGGCGCATAAAAGGCAATGCCGACATTTTCTAAATTGTCGCCTGATATCTTTTCAACCAATTCCGCACAACGCACTTCAAGGGCCGCGCTGTCCTGCTTATTGAGTGCGACCAGCTCAGGCGCCAGCGCCTTGGTCACACGCTGCGACGTGCCGGGATGAAGATGCATCTGAGACAGGAGTTTGCTATTGCGCAGATTGGGCGCCCAGCTCTCCAGCCAATCGGGATGGATGTGTTGCGATACGGCTATGACGGGATCGGGCTGCGTCGGCGTCAACGGGGCAATCTGGGTCATGACGGGTCCCGACCGGTCGGATCAGGCCGGACCCGCTGCCGCCGGTCCGGCCTTGGCAGCGACAGCCAGAAGACCGCAAGCAATGCAGCGCAAACCGCAAGGACAATCAAGAAGCGGCTGGGCGTTGTCAGCTGAAACCCGCCAAACAGCGATGACGCCTGCACATCAACCGCAGTGCCGGTCACCGCAGTCTGAGCCTCCGGCGGCGCCATTGGAAACAGCACGACAGCAACGTCCTCGTATTTCAGATTTGAGACGCTGTGCGAAATGAGGAGTTTTACGTTTGAGATGAAACTGCGCGCCAAATCACCCTCATAGAAGGTCACAGACACGGATGCCTTCGCCGGCGCGGTTTGACGCGAAAGACTGTCCTCTTCAGGAAGGGTCACGAAAACCCGTGCGGCGCGTACGCCGCCCAGCTCAGAAACTGTGCGCGACAGTTCCTGGTTCAATGCGTGAATATAGCGGGCACGTTGGTCAAACGGCGTTGCTGAGATCCCGTCGGAAGTAAAGACCTGCCCGAGGGACTCAAACTGTTCCCGCGGCAACCCTTCGGACATCAAAATGCGGGTCGCAATTGCAACAAGCTCGGCATCAACCAAAACTGAATACAGTCCGTCTTTGTCCTGTTCCCTTTGCGCAGATACCTCGCTGATATCAAGCACAGCGACGATTTCATTTGCCTCGCGCTCGTTCAGACCAGAGTAGAGCGTCTCTTTGCAGCCCATCAGGCCACTCAATAATGCCAAGCAAATTAGCCAGGATCGAATCTTGGTTGCCATATGATTACCCCCGCAGACAAAGCTATTCCGAACCCGGGCGTTGGCACATAGGTAGAAACTACGCGGTTTATACGCAGATACGTAGGCGATTACGTGTCTGCGTGTTTGGATGAAATGCCATTAAGCAAAGCGTCCAAAAATCTAGGGGCATCTCACTGCGACGGGCAAGCGTCGTGAAGCGCTCAACGTGGAACCACCATGCTGGCGACGGACAGATCGCCATCCCGGCGAATGGCAAGGGTCAGCCGCTCAAGGTTTTCAGTGTTTGCCCGCACCAGAATGTCGGGTAACGACGTACGCCTGTCGAACGTTATCTCCGAGTCGAGGTCGCCGACAACGACGTCGCCAATCTCAAAGTCACTGCCTGCAGGTACGTCTGTCACGACAGTGCTCCAAGCGCCGTCAAAAACGCGCGCTTCAAATCGCGTGCCATCCGGGAAGGACGTGGCATGGGTCACCGGTACGGTGACTGACTGAACAGTGGCTTCCGTTTCTGAAGCGCCTGCAAGAACGGACAGCTCCAACGTGGCCCCCTCAGGCGCTTCCATCATTTGATACAAAGCCATTTTGACATCTGTATCTGCATCAAGGGGAACGCCGTTAACAGCATAGATCTCATCCGCTGAGGCCGGCAATACGCCGGTAAAGTCGACGGACCAGACGGAGGTGACCTGAGGCAAATCGAAACGCTCAATCAGTACGTCTGGCTGTGCATCAGCTGTCGCCAACTCTGTTTCTGACGCCGGTTCGGCTTGCGCGTTTTCCAGTGCGGCTATGCTTTCGGAGAAGCTGATATCGGCGACATCCCTTTCCGAATTTGCCGCTGGCAGAGCTGGTATTGCGGCGTCAGTCTCAACCAGGTCCGGGGTCAAGATGCCGGAAAGGTCCAGCGCCTGTTCTGGCACGATGTCGCTTGGCACAAAGTTGTCTGGCAATACAGCCTGTTCCAGAGTACCGGGTTCGGTCGTCCCGCCTGCGGTCCCTTCCGGGGCTTCCGGCGATGGGGGCTCTACCTCGGTTGCGGCTTCAGGGATGTTCAGTAATGCGCCCAGATCCTGAACCGGCGCCGCGTCCTGCGCCGGGACGGGCACGGGTACAACGGGCGGGGCTGCCGCAGCGACCGTTTCGGCGGGCTCCGTCACCAACGTGGCCGTCGCCTCTTCAACTGCGCGTATGTCGTCATTTCCTTGCAGCAGGTAAACTGCGCCAATGATTGGTATCACAAGCGCGATGCCGCTCAACAGACGCGCCTTGGTCGTGCTGCCGGTAGCTGAGGATAATTTGGATGCCGATGCTTTGCTATCCTCCAACTGGGCAGGTATCGCCACCTCTTCAGCGGTACTGGTACCACGCAAAAGATCGAGCCAGTGATTGGCGGATTCAATGCGGTCCTTGGGCAGGATCGCCATCGCTTGGTCGATCCCCTTCAAGAACGGTTCGGAATATTCAGGCATCCGGCCGACGAGGGGGACGTAAGGGTCACCGTCACCCGAGGCAACGGCCGCCAGGCGCTTCTGGGAGTCGACAGGCAAGTCGCCGGTGATCAGGTGGTAGAACGTTGCCGCCAATGCATAGAGATCGCTGAACGGGCCTTGCGCGGCGCCCGCGACGTAAAATTCCTGAGGGCTGTAGCCATCTTTGACGACCCGCAATTCCGAGAGCTTGCGGCTTCCAAGTCCGACATCCTCTCGCGCGGCACCAAAATCGATCAGGATCGGCTCCAAGCTAGAATTCAGCATAATGTTGTCCGGCGAAATATCGCGGTGCAACATGCCCAATCCATGGATTGCGCTGACGGCATCCAGCATTTTGCCGAGGATCGTTTCGATCTGCTTGGGTTCGGGCCGGTCCGCCTCGCCTTCGATGACCCCCAGAAGATCGCAGCCTTCCACAAAATCAAGGGCCATATAGGCGGTTTCGTTCTCTTCAAATACCTGATGCACGCCAACGACATTGGGATGTTTGACCTTGGCAAGCGTATGTGCCTCGTCAACGAATTTGCGGACGATGGAGGAGAATTCCTTAACGAGGGAGCTGCTGCGCGCACGCACGGAAGAGGCTGACCTGCGGCAAAAAGCGCCGGGAAAACACTCCTTTATGATGACCTTACGGTCCAACGAGTTCCGTGCCAGATAGGTGATGCCAAACCCACCCGATTGAATGAACGACTCGATCCGATACTGGCCCTGCATCAACTTGTGGCCGGGGGCGAGTTCGTCGGTCGTTACCTCATCGATGTCTTGTTCTGCTGGCTCGGGCTGGCCCATGTCGAAAATCCAAACTGATTACGCAATTCCTCAAGCGCTTATCAATTGGTGAAAATTGTCATGAACATGGCATCATTCTGATCTAATTTAGGTTTTGCCAGAAAATTACGCGCTTTTAGAAGGTCGTCCCCCAAAGCGGCGACCTCGCCAAGTCTGCGGCCCCCTCCGTTAACCTTATTTTTACTGCGCCTATTGTTTTCACGCGCACGTCACAAAATTGCCTAAAATTTCAGCGATCTGCTCACAAAACGTTTGGAGAAAGAGTAGAATGATGTTGAAACGAACACTAGGAATCGCGTTGCTGGCCGGTCTTGCTGCCGGACCCGCACTGGCCCAGCAGGCGTCATCTGGCGTATCACCTTTTGTCATGAACACCCTGTTCGTCGTCTTCTGCGGCGTGTTGGTCATGTGGATGGCAGCGGGCTTTGCAATGCTCGAAGTAGGCTACGTACAGAAGAAAAGCGTCGTAGCGCAATGCGCCAAGAATATTGGGCTTTTCGCGATTGCATCGACGGCATTCATTCTTTCGGGCTACGGCATGATGTTTCCCAACGGCGCGTGGATCGTGCCGGGTATCGTCGGGTATGACGGCATCATCGAGGTGACGGATGTCGTCGATTACGGCAGCGACTTTGTGGGCCGTGGACATGCCGGTGCGGCAGATATTTTCTTCCAGTCCATGTTCTGCGTGGCGATTGCCTCCATCGTGTCCGGTACCGTTGCCGAGCGCATGAAGCTCGCGCCATTCTTCGTTTTCACCGCCATCTTTACGGCTGTGATCTACCCTATTCAGGCTTCCTGGACCTGGGGCGGCGGCTTCCTGGCGTCGGATTTTGGCTTCAAGGACCTTGCCGGCAGCACCGTTATTCACGTCGTCGGCGGCACCGCTGCGCTGGTCGGCGCATTGATGGTGGGCGCGCGGACGGGTCGTTTTGTAGACGGCAAGACTGTCGCCCTTGGCAATGCCTCCATGCCGTTGGCAACCATCGGCACGTTGATCTTGTGGATGGGTTGGTACGGGTTTAACGCGGGCTCCTACCTCAGCTTCTCGTCCGATGCGGATGCGTCCAATGTGGCGCGTATCTTCCTCAACACCAATCTTGCCGCTGCTGGTGGGGTGATCTCTGCCGCCTTCATCTCGTACTTCAAAGAGAACCGGTTTGACCTGTCATTCATGCTGAACGGTGCGCTTGGTGGTCTGGTTGCGATCACGGCCGAGCCGCTGTTCCCGGCACCGCTGATGGCGTTTGGAATTGGTGTGGGCGCAGGTCTTATCCTGTTCTTCGCGATTCAGCTGTTGGAAGACCTGAAGATCGACGATGTTGTCGGCGCGATCCCGGTTCACTTGTTCTGCGGCATCTGGGGCACCGTGGCCGTCGCATTCACCAACCCGGACGCGACCATCGTTGGTCAGCTGGCCTCCGTCGCGATTGTCATCGCCTATGTGGCGGTCGCATCCAGCTTTGTCTGGTATCTCCTGAACAAGTCCATCGGGCTGCGTGTGACCTCAGAGGCCGAAGATGTCGGGCTTGACGAAAGCAGCCTGGTTCTGAACGGCTGACCTTTTCGACCCTGACGTGGCCTGCGTCTTGCGCCAAGGCAGCCTGAACGGGGTTGCCTTGGCCATAACGGCAGACTGAATTCTGCCAAACCAAGAATTAGTAAATCGCTGCGCAGATTGCAGCTGGTGTTGCTCGGAGTGAAGACGATGAGAATGGTATTGAGTGGCTTCGCGATTTCGTTGGGGCTTTTGGCCTCAAGCGGCAGCGCTGAGGTTATGTTGAATGTGAATGGCAAGGAATATACGCTGACGGCGTTGATGGAAAACTGCCAAACCATGGGCGATGATCCAGCGGCGCAGATTGCATGTTTCAACGCTGTGTCCGCATTGCTGGAACAACAAACAGATCAGGCGGAAGCCGAAGCGCCCTCAAGCGTGCCGCAGGCTTTTGAGGCGTTGCGCGCCGCCGCCGAGTATGAGGATAGTGGGTCCGGCCTCATGATCCGAGGCACCGCATGCGACGCGCAGATACTCTACTACGCGAACTATTTTCACATCAGCCGGCGCAACGTGTCTTCGATTGACCTGTTCAGCACCCGGTTTGATGCGTCGAAAGTGTCCCGCGATCAGATCAACCCAACCGGCGGAGGCCAAGGCCTCTTGTCCAAAGGGGCGATGCAATCCGGTGCGACGGCCGCATCAATCGGGGGGCTTGCGATGGACTCGGCACAGTATAACGTCGCCCCGAAATCTGCCCGCACGTCGGTTGGTGAATACGCGATCGAGATGGCCGATCAGCTGGCTGCCATTGAAAGCAGCGAGTTTGATTTCGTCCTGGTGCATCCCGCAAAGCAACAATCAAGCGCAGAGATTTGGAACGCTTTTGATGATTACCTGGCGGCGTGTCAGAACTAGCGTTCCTGCGGCCACTTCTGATAAAGCTATCGGTCTAAGACCGGTAGCGCCCTGGACGGAGATCAGGTAATTCGTGACACTCCGGCGGGACCGATACAGGCCCCGAGATGACCGGAAATTGTACCACGAAAGCCCAGGACAACCCGTCGTGACCAATACGCTATATGACGCGCTGATCGCACCCCATGCTGAGAACCCAGCGATCTTTCTGGACCTCGACGACGGCACGCGCTGGAGCTACAGCCACTATGTAAAACGCACGGCGCAGCTTGCCCATGCGCTCCGCGCCGCGGGTATCGTTCCCGGCGACCGGATCGTGGTGCAAGCACCCAAACTGGCCGATACGATTGCGCTTTATGGGGCTGCGGTGCAGACGGGCGCGATCTACCTGCCACTCAACACAGCCTATACGCAAAGCGAAGTCCGGTATTTTATTGAGGACGCCGCGCCCAAGTTGATCATCTGCGACCCCGCCAGTTTGGCGGAGATGACAGCGCTTGGCGCCTCCGCCCAAGTCATGACACTTGCGGCAAATGGCAAAGGCACCCTCAGCATTGCGGGGGACGGTCAGCCGACGCAATTTGACACCGTACCACGCAGCCCCGACGATCTGGCCGCGTTGCTTTATACTTCCGGGACAACGGGCAGATCAAAGGGCGCGATGCTCAGCCACAAGAACCTTCTTTCAAACGCGATTACCCTGACTGACCTCTGGCAGATCACGAAACGGGATCGGCTGATTCACGCCTTGCCAATTTTCCACACACATGGGTTGTTTGTTGCGTTAAATACCGCGCTACTGGCCGGTGCGCAGGTGCGGTTAATGGCATCCTTTGATGCCGAGGGCGTGCTGGCCGAAATGCCGAAATCCACCATGCTGATGGGCGTGCCCACCTTCTACACCCGTTTGCTTGATGATGCGCGCCTGACCGGTGATCTGGCAACAAATATGCGCCTGTTCATCTCCGGCTCCGCGCCGCTTTTGGCGGAGACCCACACCGCCTTTGAGGCCCGCACCGGTCACCGCATTCTGGAACGGTACGGCATGACCGAAACCAACATGATCACGTCCAACCCTTATGACGGGGACAGGATCGCCGGCACGGTCGGCTACCCACTACCTGATACCGAAGTCATCATCACAACGGATGGAGAGGCGGTGAAGCCGGGGGAGATCGGCGTGATTGAGGTCAGAGGGGAGAACGTTTTTCAAGGCTACTGGAACATGCCTGAAAAGACAGCTGAGGAATTGCGGGAAAGTGGGTTTTTCATCACCGGCGATCTGGGGTTAGCGTCTGAGGATGGACGGATCAGCATCGTCGGTCGGCAAAAGGACCTGATTATCTCCGGCGGCTACAACATCTACCCCAAAGAGATTGAGGACGTTTTGAACGACATCAATGGCGTGAAAGAAAGCGCTGTTTTTGGCGTGCCGCACCCTGACTTCGGCGAAAGCGTCATCGCCGCCGTCGTTCTAGATGGCCCGACCATGACTGACATGGACATTGCAGCGCAGGTGACCTCTGAACTGGCACGGTTCAAACAGCCGCGCAGCTATGTGATCATGGAAAGCCTGCCGCGCAATACGATGGGCAAGGTGCAGAAGAACGTGCTGCGCGAAACCTTCAAGGACATCAAGACCGACTAGCCTGCGCGCGGAAAGGCGCTGGCTTAGACAGGGGGGGCCGCAGCTGACACAGGCCCACCCTCAATCGCTGCCCCGAAGCTACCCGCCCGCTGATCCAAAGCCGCCACCGCCGGGCGACTTCAGCACGAAAATATCGCCAGCTTTCATCTGCGCCACGTCATTGCCCTTCATAGGCTCAACAGTTCCGTCCAATCGCACCACCGAGTTTTCTCCCGTCGCGCCGGCACCGCCACCTGCAGCGCCATGAGGGGCGGTTTCGCGGTGGGATGATAGCGTGGTCACCGTCATCGGCTCATTGAACCGCAGCTTACGCACGATACCGTCGCCTCCATTGAAAGCGCCAACCCCGCCGGAGCCGCGCCTGATCGAAAATTCCTCCACCTGCACCGGGAACCGCGTTTCCAGTACTTCTGGGTCAGTCATGCGGGTGTTGGTCATATGACTGTGCACAGCACTTGCGCCATGGAACCCGTCGCCAGCCCCCGTGCCGCCGCAGATCGTTTCGTAGTTCTGGAATGTGTCATTGCCATAAACGAAGTTGTTCATGGTACCCTGACTGCCGGCGACCACGCCAAGTGCGCCGTAAAGCGTATCCGCGATGGCTTGGGACACCTCTGTGTTACCGGAGATGACGGCCGCGGGGGCGTCCGGGTTGATCATCGAACCCTCGGGGACGGTCAGATGCAGCGGCTTCATACAGCCTTCATTCATCGGAATGTTCGAACCCACCAACGTGCGGAAG
Organism: uncultured Litoreibacter sp.; assembly: GCA_938030665.1. Taxonomy (GTDB): domain Bacteria; phylum Pseudomonadota; class Alphaproteobacteria; order Rhodobacterales; family Rhodobacteraceae; genus Litoreibacter. Next base: position 25,927 of record CALHHY010000024.1, read on the forward strand.
ACGTAAAGGACCACGGCGCGGCAGATTGACAGTGGCGCGTTATAGTTCAGCGTATCCTGTTCCGAGGTGCCGGTGAAGTCGATCCTGGCCGCGCGCGCTGCCTTGTCTACGGTGATCTTTACCTTGATCTGGGCGCCGCTATCCATCGGGTAGGTGAATTGGCTATCGTGCAGAACGTCGAGCACGCGGCGCACGCTTTCTTCAGCATTGTCCTGAACATGGCCCATATAGGCGTGGACCACGTCCAGCCCGAACTGCCTTGTGATCTTTTGCAATTCCCGCTCGCCCGTCGCATTGGCTGCAATCTGTGCGGACAGGTCGGCCATGTTCTGATCGACATTTCGACAGGGATATTTAGCGGAAGAAAGAAGATCGCGGGTTGGTTGCTCCTGCAGAACGCCTTCTTTCACCAAAAGGAAATTTTCGATCAGGACGCCTTCCTCGTCGATATGGCGGCTGTCCGGCGGCGCGGAACCGGGGGTCGTGCCGCCGATATCCGCGTGATGCCCGCGCGAGGCGACCGTGTAGATGATGTCATTGCCAGCCGTATCAAATACCGGGGTAATCACCGTCACATCAGGTAAATGCGTGCCGCCATTGAACGGATTGTTCATCATGAACACGTCGCCGGGGCGAATTTTACCGGCGTTTTGCTGCAGGATCGACCGAACGCTGCCTGACATCGAGCCAAGGTGAACCGGGACATGCGGCGCGTTAGCGACCAGATCCCCGTTATGGTCAAAGATCGCGCAAGAGAAATCGAGCCGTTCCTTGATGTTCACGGAGTAGGCCGTATTCGCCAGCGTCGCGCCCATCTGCTCGGCAATGGACATGAACAGGTTATTGAAAACCTCCAGCATGACCGGATCAACGGAGGTGCCAATCGCCTCCGTCCGTTCAAGGGGGACAATGCGGCGCAGGACCAAATTGCCTCCCTTCGCGCATTCGGCCTGCCAGCCCTCTTCAATGATGTTGGTACCGGTAGGCTCTGTCAAAATGGCCGGACCTGTGACTGTTTCGCCTGAGGCTAGTGTCGCGCGATCGACTAACGGCACCGCTACCCAGGCACCCTGGGAATACATCTTCGCGGTTTGACTTTGGGCATCGATATAGGTCGTGTCGGGAAGGGTCACGTTTTCGCCGGTGGAGCCGATCGCCTCCGCTGTGAGCAGATCAATGATCAGATTGGCCTCTTCCGGCACGAAGCCGAACCGTGTTTGATGCGCGGCGCTGAAGCTTGCCTTCATCTCAGCCGCGCTGCCGAATGGCACATCCAGCGTTTGGTGCGCGCCATCAGTCCGAATATGCGCGCTGGCAATGGTCGAAATATTAGCTTCATCAATGCCTTGCGCCCGGACATCCGCCCGCGCCGTGTCGATGAGCTTTGCCAGAACGGCCTGTGCCTCCGCCACGTCTTCCAGAGGTTTCGCAAATTGGTGCTCCTGGATGGAGCGCAGATCGGCAAGGCCCATGCCGAATGCAGACAGGACCCCGGCAAAAGGGTGGATGAAGATGCTTTCCATGCCGAGCGTATCCGCCACCAGACAGGCGTGCTGCCCGCCCGCGCCGCCAAAGCAGTTCATCGTATATTGCGTCACGTCATAGCCACGCTGGACGCTGATCTGCTTGATCGCATTGGCCATATTCTCGACCGCGATGCGCAGGAAGCCTTCGGCGATTTCTTCGATGGTTTTGTCCGTACCAATCTCTGCCTTCAGTGCCGCGAATTTTTCACGCACCACATCGGCATCCAATGGTTCATCCGCGCCCGGCCCAAAAACAGAAGGGAACTGGTTAGGCTGCAATTTGCCAAGAAGGACGTTGCAGTCAGTTACCGTCAGGGGGCCGCCGCGCCGGTAAGCCGCAGGGCCGGGATTGGCGCCTGCGCTTTCAGGACCCACCTGCATCCGGCCGTCGCGATAGAACAGGATGGAGCCGCCACCGGCGGCCACCGTATGGATCGACATCATCGGCGCGCGCATGCGCACGCCTGCGACCTCGGTCTCGAAGGACCGTTCGAACTCCCCCGCGTAATGGCAAACATCGGTGGAAGTGCCGCCCATGTCGAACCCGATCAGGCGTTCAAAGCCAAGATCCGCCGCCGTGCGCACCATTCCGACAACGCCGCCTGCCGGGCCTGACAGGATGGCGTCTTTGCCTTGAAATCGGCCCGCATCCGTCAAGCCGCCATTGGATTGCATGAACATCAGGCTGTCACAGCCGCCCTTTTCCGCATTCAAGGCGGAGGCAACCTGATCGATATATCGCCGCAGGATTGGCGACAGATAGGCGTCAACAACCGCCGTATCCCCCCGCGAGACGAGCTTGATCAGGGGGCTGGCCTCATGGCTGAGCGAGACTTGGTTGAAGCCTGACTGCCGGGCCATATCGCCCAGCTGTTTTTCGTGGTCGGTGTACTTGTAGCCATGCATCAGGGCGATAGCGACAGACCGGAACCCTTTGCCATAGGCGCGCGACAGCGCCTCACGGGCTTTGGTCGCATCAAGGGGGGCGATCACCGTGCCGTCTGCCGCGACACGTTCGTCGATCTCGATCACCTCGTCATAGAGCAGTTCCGGCAGCTTGATATTGAGCGCGAAGAGGTCGGGGCGGTTCTGATAGCCGATCCGCAGCAGGTCCCGCAGCCCCTTGGTGATCAACAACACCGTGCGTTCACCCTTGCGTTCCAGCAGCGCATTGGTGGCGACGGTTGTGCCCATCTTTACGGCAGCGATCTGACCGGCGGCGATTTCCGCGCCGGGATCAACGTCCAGAAGCGACTTGATGCCATGCACGGCAGCGTCGGGGTAAACCTCTGGATTTTCAGACAAAAGCTTTTGGGTCTTCAGCGAGCCATCCGGTTTTCGCGCGACTATATCGGTGAAGGTGCCCCCACGGTCGACCCAAAATTGCCACTTATCTGTTTGCGCGTGATCCACACCAACCTCCAAGAATCGAATTATTGTTGCTTTATGATTATAACGCTGACAAATTGTCAACGTTATGGAATCGAACCAAATCGACCCGTATTGACAATGACAGGGAGTCACCAAATGAAACATTTCATCATCGGCGCTGCCGCGCTTCTGTGCGCAACTGCTGCCACTGCTCAAAGCTGGGACATGCCAACGCCGTACAGCGACAGCACATTCCATACCCAAAACATTTCCCAGTTCGCCGATGATGTCCGTGCGGCGACGAATGGTGGGCTGGACATCACCGTACATTCCGCCGGTTCACTGTTCCCGCATTCTGAAATCAAGGGAGCCGTGCGCAACCGCTCCGTCCCGATTGGAGAATTCTTTTTGTCCCGCCTGTCAAACGAAGACCTGGCCTTCGGTGTGGACAGTCAGCCCTTTGTGGCCACCAGCTATGACGACGCCACACGCCTTTGGGCCGCGCAAAAGCCTGTCATCACTGAGCTTCTGGCAGAGCAGGGCCTGATGCCGCTGTTTTCTGTGCCATGGCCGGCCCAGGGTCTCTACACCAATGGCGAAGTGACGAATGTTGAGGACCTGAACGGCATGCGCTTCCGCGCCTATAACGCCGCACTCGAAGAATTTGCGACGCTGGCTGGCGCGGCCCCGGTGCAGATTGAGGCTTCCAACATTCCGCAGGCCTTCGCGACCGGCCAAGTTGAGGCAATGATCACCTCACCTTCCACCGGTGTGAACTCCACCGCGTGGGATTTCGTGACCCACTACACGCCGATCAATGCATGGGTGCCGAAAAACATCGTGGTCGTGAATAAGCGCGTCTTTGACCGTCTGGACGCCGACACTCAAGCCGCTGTTCTGACCGCTGCCGAGGCTGCCGAAGCCCGCGGTTGGGAATTGTCAGCCGCCGAAGCCGAAGGCATGACCGCCGCCCTCGCGGAGAATGGCATCACGGTTTACGAGCCGAGCGCGACCCTGATCGACGGTTTGCAAGACATTGGTGACAAGATGCTGGGCACATGGGATGCCGCCGCATCTGACAGCGCGCGCGCCGTGCTGAACGCCTATAATAACTAAAGTGCTTTGACGCGGGCCGGTAGTTTCAATGCTACCGGCCTTTTTCATTTCCAGCGGAAGGACGGCTTTGCGATGTCTCGCATGTTTCAAAAACTCTACGACCTATGCGGCATGATCGCGGGCGGGCTGATCCTGTGCATCTGCCTTCTGATCTCGGCTCAGATTTGCCTCAATGCTTTCGGGCGTTTTGCACCGGGTGTTTTGCCGTCGACAATCCCGTCCTACGCTGACTTCTCAGGCTTCATGCTGGCAGGCGCCACGTTCCTTGCCATGGCGCATACGCTGCGGGCAGGCGGTCATATCCGGGTCAACCTGGTCGTGTCTCGCCTGCCGCTTAAGGCGCAATTTGTAGCGGAGGCATTCGTGCTGGTGATTGCCGCGGGATTGATCGGATATGCCACCTACTTCATGGGGGCCTTGGTCGTGGAAAGTATCCATTTTGGCGATGTGTCAAACGGCATCATTCCTGTCCCCTTGTGGATACCCCAAAGCGTTGCCGCCTTCGGTATCGGACTGCTGCTCGTCGCCGTACTGCATACGCTGGTCGAGATGATCACGACGCGTGCGCCGGTCCTTTCAACCCCGGACGAGGTGTAACGCATGTCTGATCCACTTATCGGTGTCGTCCTGCTTGGCCTTCTCATCGCGTTGCTGGCCTGCGGCGTGTGGGTGGCCATTTCGCTGTCTCTGGTCGGGCTTGCCGGGCTGGTCTTCTTTTCAAACGCACCGTCGGGTCTGGTGCTGGCCTCTACCTTCTGGGGGCATTCGCACAGTTGGGCTTTGACAGCCTTGCCGCTGTTCATCCTGATGGGAGAGATCTTGCTCAGGTCTCGGATGAGCGACGATATGTTCACGGGCCTAGTGCCATGGCTCAGCCGCGCGCCGGGCCGTCTGCTGCATGTGAACGTCTTTGGATGTGCCATTTTCGCCGCCGTGTCTGGATCGTCAGCTGCGACCGCGGCCACCATCGGGCGCATGTCCGTGCCGGAGCTGACCAAGCGGGGATATCCTGAAAGCCTGATCCTAGGCACGCTCGCAGGCTCCGCCACGCTTGGGCTGCTGATTCCGCCCTCAATCATCCTGATCGTCTACGGTGTCGCGACAGAGGAATCCATCGCCCGACTGTTCATCGCTGCCATCATTCCGGGCATCATGCTGATGACCCTTTTTGCCAGCTATGTCGCGATCCGCGCATGGCTGAACCCCGACCTGATCCCCGCCATCAACGAGACATTCTCGCTGCGCGAGAAGTTTCGTGCCTCGCGCCGTCTGATCCCGGTCGCCCTGCTGATCGGGGGCGTCATCGGCTCTATCTATGGCGGGCTTGCCTCGCCCACGGATGCGGCTGCTTTGGGCGTTGTTCTGGCAGCCATCCTTGCCTGGACCTCTGGCGCGTTCACCTGGAAACTGTTTGGGGAGGCCGTCATGTCGGCCACGCGGACCTCCTGCATGATTGCTTTGATCTTGCTTGGCGCCGCGTTCCTTTCGGTGGCCATGGGCTTCACCGGGTTGCCGCGCAATCTGGCCACGTGGATATCCGATATGAACCTGTCGGCTGGCGCGCTGCTTGTTGCGCTGACGATCTTCTTCATCATCCTCGGCTGTTTTTTGGACGGGATCTCGGTTATCGTGCTGACGACATCCATCATCATGCCCATGGTGACGGCGGTGGGCATCGACCCGATCTGGTTCGGCATTTATCTGGTGATCGTTGTCGAGATGAGCCAGATCACCCCGCCCGTTGGCTTCAACCTCTTCGTGATCCAGGGGATGACGGGGATCGACATCCTGCGGATCGCCAAAGCGGCGTTTCCATTCTTCCTGCTGTTGTTGCTTGGTGTCTTGCTGATCTGTTTGTTCCCGCAGATCGTGACGTTCCTCCCAGCATTTATGGCAAGCTAAAGCGAGGCTGCCGCCCTGCTGGCCTGATCATACTGGCCGGACAGGGCGCGCAGGCTCGCCGCAATTTCGCGCATCTCTTCGCCGCTCATGTCCAGCCGTGACAGGCCATCAAGGAAGCAACGTTCCCGCACTTGCCGGTAGGCCTCGCACAGCTTCTCGCCCGAGGGGGAGGTGCTGTAGAAAACCTCCTTCCCGCGCTTCTCTGAGGACAGCAGTCCCATCTTCATCAGTTTTCGCAGCGCATAATTGACGGTATGCGTGTCCTCAATGTTGAGCAGGAAGCAGATATCCGTCAGCCGTTTGTCACGGCCTCGGTGGTTGGTGTTATGCAGGACGAGTATTTCCAGCGGGGTCAGATCCGTATTGCCCGCCGCCGACATGCAGCGGGTCATCCAGCGCGAAAAAGCGTTATAGGCGATGATCATGCCATATTCGACCTCAGACGCTTCCCAGTTCTCACCATCGGCCAAATGCCGGGAAGAGACGATCCGCCGTTTCGGGATATTTTGCTCGCCCATATCGGTAATTCCTCCGCGTTTTATACGCGTTTAGCGTATATGGGGGGCAATGATAATTCAAACTCATTGGCGTTATCGTGGTCAAAAACACAGGCAGTTTTTAGCAGCCCCATCTGGGCCGGATGCACTGACCGCGATGCAGGCCTTCAGCGGTGGCTTCATCCAGTACGCCGCAAGCCCGTCTCGACGTCGAACAGATGTGATTTCCCCGTCTCGATGGAGAACCGCATGTCGGCACCCGCACTCCCCAGACCATGCACGCCCGGCAAACTGGCGGTGAAGCTTTCGCCCGTATCCGCCAGCGCGCAGTGGAGCAGCGTATTGGCGCCAAGCGGCTCGGCCATCTTGGCGTTGACATGGATCGGTCCGGTATCATCGGCAACCAGATGCTCAGGGCGGATGCCAAATTTCACCCGGCCGTCGGGGGCCGCAGTTTGCACGATGCGGTGGTCGCCCACCATGACCCAGCCATCCCTGACGTCAGCATCGAGGATATTCATCGCCGGGCTGCCAATGAATTGCGCTGCAAACAGGGTGCGTGGGGTCTCATAAACTTCCATCGGGGTGCCGATCTGCTCCGCTATGCCGCTATTCATCACGATCATCCGGTCGGCCATGGTCATTGCCTCAACCTGATCATGGGTGACATAAAGCGCTGTGATCCCCAGCTTTGACTGCAATTCTTTGATCTCAAGCCGCATCTGGACGCGCAGCTTGGCGTCGAGGTTGGACAGCGGCTCATCAAACAGAAACACGGCGGGCTCCCGGACAATGGCACGGCCCATGGCGACCCGCTGGCGTTGTCCGCCGGACAGCTCCCGCGGTTTGCGATCCAGGAGCGGTTCAAGCTGCAGCAACTTGGCCGCATCCACCACCTTCGCGTTGATCTGATCTTTGGAAAGCCCCGCGATTTTCAGGCCGTAACCCATGTTCTGGCGTACCGACATATGCGGGTAGAGGGCATAGTTCTGGAAAACCATTGCGATGTCGCGGTCCATCGGCTCCTTCTCATTGGCCCGCTCACCGCCTATCAGCACATTGCCGGCGGTGACGGTCTCAAGCCCTGCGACCATGCGCAGCAGGGTGGATTTCCCGCAGCCCGACGGCCCAACGATCACGATGAACTCCCCGTCCGCAATGTCCGTCGTAATGCCGTGGATCACGTCCGTAGACCCAAAGCTTTTCTTGATGTCTTGCAGGGAAACCGTCGCCATTTGCTATTTCTCGCTATCGACAAGGCCGCGGATGAACAGCCGCTGCATGCCCACCACAACGATCACCGGAGGGATCATGGCAAGGATGGAGGTTGCCATGATGGTGGGCCAATGGGCGAAGTCGTCGCCACTTGGGAACATCTGCTTGATACCCATCACGATGGTATTCATCTCAGGATCAGTGGTGATCAGCAGCGGCCATAGATACTGGTTCCAACCGTAGATGAACAGGATCACAAAAAGTGCCGCGATATTCGTGCGGCTCATCGGCACGACGATATCCCAGAAAAACCGCATCGGACGCGCGCCGTCGACGCGGGCGGCCTCTGCCAGTTCATCCGGGATGGTCAGAAAGAACTGCCGGAATAGGAATGTCGCGGTGGCCGAGGCTATCAGCGGAAAGATCAGCCCGGAATAAGAGTTCAGCATGCCGAACCCCGCCACAACCTCGTAGGTCGGCACAATTCGCACCTCCACCGGCAGCATAAGGGTCAGAAAGATCAGCCAGAAGAAGAGACTGCGGCCGGGAAACTTGAAATAGACGATTGCAAAGGCGGAGAGCAGCGAGATGATGATCTTGCCAACGGCAATGCCAACCGCCATCACGAGGCTATTCAGCAGCATGGTGCCGACCGGGACATTGACCCCGGAAAACAGGGCATTCTTGTAATTCGTCCAAAGCTGGTCGCCCGGCCAGACCGGCATTGGGGGTCGGATGATGTCGGCTTGGGTCACGGTGGAGGCAACAAATGCCAGCCAGATCGGGAAGAAGATGACCAGCACGCCGAGGATCATGAACACATGGGTCAGCCACAGCCCCGCGCCGCGCTTTTCGACCATGCCGTGTACCTCGCGCGCCATCAGTAGTGCACGCGCTTTTCGATGAACTTGAACTGCAGCACGGTCAACAGACCCACCACGATCAGCAGAATCACCGATTGCGCCGCCGACGAGCCCAGATCCTGGCTGACGAACCCGTCGGAATAGACCTTGTAGACCAGAATTGTCGTGGTCTGTTGCGGCCCCCCGGCCGTGATCGTGTGGATGACTCCGAAGGTTTCAAAGAAGGAATAGACGACGTTGACGACCAGCAAGAAGAAGGTCGTGGGCGACAAAAGCGGCAGAACAATCGTCCAGAACCGCCGCCAGAAATGCGCGCCGTCAATGGCTGCGGCTTCGATCACCGATTTTGGCACCGCCTGAAGGGCGGCAAAGAAGAACAGGAAGTTATAGCTGATGCGCCCCCAGGCGGAGGCGACGACGACAAGCCCCATGGCCTCGCCCCCGTTCAGGACGTGGTTCCAGTCATACCCCAGCTGCCCCAGATACCACGACACGACGCCTACCCTCGTGTTGAACATGAACAACCAAAGCACGCCAGCCACAGCCGGTGCCACCGCGTAGGGCCAGATCAGAAGGGTGCGGTAGACGCCTGAGCCCTTAATCAACCGGTCCGCGATCACCGCCAAAAACAGCGCGGGGATCATCGAACACAGCGTCACGAGAATGGAAAACACCGCCGTGGTGGCAAAGGACGCGCGGTAGAACTTGTCCGAAAGCAGAAATTCAAAATTGCCGAGGCCTACATATTGCATGGACAGCCCGAAAGGGTCGGGGATGAACAGCGATTGCCAGATGGCCTGGCCCGCAGGATAGAAAAAGAACACCGCCGAGATCACCACCTGCGGCGCGATCAGCAGAAGCGGCAACAGCCAGCCGCGAAACTTTACCCGTTTTTCCATGCACCCCCGCAGCGAAAAAAGGCGGACCGTTTTGGCCCGCCTTTTTGGTCGTGTTAGCCGTTTGCGGCTTCGAACCTGCGCAACAGCGCGTCACCGCGTGCTTTTGCGCTGTCCATCGCCTCCTGAGCGGTTTTGTCGCCGGACCAGATCGCCTCCAGCTCTTCGTCGATGATGCCACGGATTTGGTCGAATGACCCAAGGCGCAAACCTTTGGAGTTTGCCGTGGGCTCTTTCGCGGTCATCTGTGTCACCGCGATATCCGTGCCGGGGTTCTCGTCATAGAAGCCCGCCAGCCGCGTCGCCTCACCGGCGGCCATGGTGATTGGCAGATAGCCCGTGTTCTGGTGCCAGCTGGCCTGCACGTCGCTGGAGGACAAGAAGGCCAGGAATTCACCGACACCGGCATATTCGGGGTCGTCATGGCCTTCCATCACCCAAAGCGAGGCCCCGCCGATGATGGTGTTTTGCGGCGCGTTCCCGACGCCTTCCCAATAGGGCAGGGGGCGCACGTCGAAATCAAACTCGGCCTCCGCCTTGATCCCGGCATAGCCGGCAGAGCTTTCGGTGAACAACGCACATTCACCCGACCGGAAATTCGCACCGCCTTCGTTGCGCCTACCGGTATAGATGAATTTCCCGTCCTGCGCCCAGTCACCCATGGCGGTCAGGTGTGCGACCTGTGCCTCGCCGTTCAACATCAGCTCCGTGTCCAGACCGGCAAAACCGTTGTCTTTGCTGGCAAACGGCACGTCGTGATAGGCGGAGAAGTTTTCGAGATGGATCCAACTTTGCCACGCCGTTACCAGCGGACAGTCTGAGCCGCCGGCTTTCAGGGCATCAAGTGTCGCGCCAACGTTCTGCCAGGTCGACAGGTCCGTGTCGGGGTCGACCCCCGCCGCTTCAAAAGCGTCCCTGTTCACCCACAGGACCGGGGTTGAGGAGTTAAACGGCAGTGACAGCATCTCGCCTTCGGTGGTCGTGTAGTAGCCCTTGACCGACCCGATATAGGAGTCGGCATCAAATGTGGCGCCGCTCTGCGCCATCACTTCAAAGACCGGTTTGGTCGCCCCCTGCGCCGACATCATTGTCGCGGTGCCCACCTCAAAAACCATCAGGATATGAGGCTGCTCGCCGGCGCGGAAAGCCGCGATGCCGGAGTTCAGCGTCTCTGAGTAGTTGCCCTTGTGGCTTTGCACGACCACATAGTCGCTTTGGCTGGCGTTGAATTCTTCCACCTGAGCGGCAACGAGTTCGCCCAACCGTCCGGTAAAGGCATGCCAGAACTGCACTTCGGTTTGCGCGATGGCCGCAATTGGCGACAGCATTGTTGTTACGGCAAGAGCGCCGAGTAATCTCTTTTGCATTTATCCTCCCTTGCACCGCAGCGGTGCGTTGTCCTACGGCGCTTTTAGAAATCGTGATGCGCCACTTGTTGACGTCGTCACGATACACCCAACGGGGATTTTATCAATAAGCCAGCCATTGGGGCCTTGGTTCAGCCGAATTGGCGGAACTAGCGAGATTGAAGAAAATAACAACGAGCATAGAAAGAAGGCAAAAGTGTTCTGCCGCAATCGGGACGCCGACATCAGTGAAGATGTTTCCAGTTACACCCGGATAATTCTCGGGAATCAGGGCGTCCCTGACCAACACACAGTCGTCAATGGACGACACGCGACACATGATTTTCGGGGCTTGAGTTGCCAGCCAGCGCTTTAGAGGTGCGGCTTCCGGCGCCTAAACCAGCCCTTCTTTGCGGAACAGCTCTGCCATGTCAGTCATCGGGCGCGGACCGATATGGGAGATGACCTCAGCAGCCGCGACGCAGCCCATGCGCCCGCAGGTCGTCAGCTCCGCACCCGTGATCATGCCATAGATGAAACCGGCGGCAAATTGGTCACCCGCCCCCGTAGCGTCGACAGGCACGACCGGTGTGACCGGGATATCAATGCGTTGCGACCCCGCGCGGATGGATACGCCGTCGCCCGAACGCGTGCAGACAACCAGCCCGCATTCCTGGCTGGCGGCGTCCAGCGCCGCATCGACGGTTTCCACCTGATAAAGCGATGTCAGCTCCGCCTGGTTGCCGATCACAAAGCTCAGATTGTTGCGGATCAGCGCGCGAAAGTCATCGCGGTGGCGGTCCACGCAAAACGGGTCCGAAAGCGAAATGCCGGCCTGCGCCCCGGCGGCGACGGCGGCATCGGCTGCCGTACGGAAGGCTTCCTTGCCGGGGTTCTTGTCAAATAGGTAGCCTTCCAGAAACAGCACTTCGCAATCGCGCACCACCTCTTGCGGCACGTCCGCCGCGCTCACCTCGGAGGAGATGCCCAGGTAAGTATTCATCGAACGCTCCCCATCCGGGGACACGAAAATCATCGACCGCGATGTCGGCAGGGCGGCGTCCGCGACCGGCGGGTTGGGGAAGGCGGTGCCTTCCTTGGCAAGCGTTGCCGCATAGGTCTTTCCAAGCGCGTCATCGGCGACCCGGCCAATAAATGCGGTCCGGCCACCCAAAACCCCGATGCCCGCCAGCGTGTTTGCAACCGAGCCTCCGGGGGTCTCTACCCGGTCTGTCATCCCGGCATAAAGGACTTCAGCCCTGTCCCTCTCGATCAGTTGCATGATGCCCTTCTCGATACCCATCTCGGCGAGGCCGGCATCGGTTGCATGGCTGATGACGTCGGACACGGCATTGCCGATGCCCACGACCTGGTATGATTTGTTCATAGGTTCTTTTCCTCAAAAGGGCACAGATCGCGGATTAGGCAATTACTGCACATAGGTTTTCGGGCTTTGCACACGTAACGGCCATGCAGGATGAGCCAATGATGGGCGTGCTGTTGGTAGGTGACTGGGACATGGTCCTCGATCGCGCGTTCCACGGCGTCCACATCCTTGCCGGGGCAGATGCCCGTCCGATTGCCAACGCGGAAAATATGCGTGTCGACGGCCTGCGCCGGGTGGTCCCACCACATGTTGAGCACCACATTTGCGGTCTTCCGGCCAACCCCCGGCAATGAGATCAGCGCCGCACGAGAGTTCGGAACCTCGGAGCCGTACTGCTCGACCAGAATACGGCTCAGCTTAATCACGTTCTTGGCCTTATTGCGGTAGAGCCCGATGGATTTGATATGCTCCACCAGTCCCTCTTCGCCAAGCGCCAGCATCTTTTCGGGCGTGTCCGCAATTTTAAACAGCGCCTCGGTGGCCTTGTTGACGCCTACATCCGTGGCCTGCGCAGACAGGGCGACAGCCACCACCAGCGTATAGGCATTGGTATGGTTCAGCTCGCCCTCGGGAGCGGCCTCCGCGGCGGCAAAACGCGCGAAGATGTCGTTGATCTCGGTGTAGCCCAGTTGCTTTGCCATCCAGCCCCTATGCCAAAGCTGACCCAGAGCGGCAACGGTTGTTTAAACCTTCCATGCCACAAAGCCGCGTATTGTGACCAAGGGAGCCAGTGACATGTTGCCCGATATTCAGACTGCCGGCGTCGGCCCCGGCACGCTTATGATGACGACCGAAGGGCAGGTGCCGGTTGAATGGCTTTCTGCTACGCATCGGTTGGTCACGGAATGTGGCGGTTCGGTCGCCGTGCGGGTAGTCCGCAAAAAAGCGCTGCACCAAACCGTTACGTTTTGCGACCCCCTGTCTTGCGCCCCGCCGTTGGTCGCCGGGGCAGGGCAGCGGGTCTTGCTGGCAGGCCACGATGTAGAGCGCCAGTTTGGGTTCGATGCAGGGCTGGCCAGCCTTACCGATTTACCCGGAATGGCATCGCGAAGCGCTAGAACTAGCCCGCTTTACCCGATCCAAACGTCGCGCAGCTGTGCGGTTTCCGCGAACGGGTATTGGATAGAAGTTCGTTCCACGCCTGGGCTGGACGATCCGCTACCTGCATACCCCATCCTCGCCCGGTGGGAGGCGTTGCTGCTGGATCGGCAACGCGCGCCTGCCGTTTGGTCGCAGATTGCGGTCGCGGTCTAGCTGTCGGTATGACCCATTAAGGCTGCTGCGTAGATTGCTCATGTTTCGGGTCGATTGCGGCGCAGGTAGCCGGTAGCTTTGCCCTGTACCAGGGAAGGGCGGAACATGACCAAGCAAACCGATTTGACACAGGGCGCGATCCAAACCGACTGCTCGGATGAGGGCACGTATCACTACGCGGTCATGCGGCGGGCCATAGAGGTGATCGACGCAAGCGGGCCGGATCTGACCCTTGATGCGCTCGCCGCGCAAATGCAGATGAGCCCGTCTCATTTCCAGAAAACATTCAGCAAATGGGTGGGCGTGTCGCCCAAGCGCTACCAGCAATATCTGACGTTGGACCACGCCAAACGGCTGCTCGCTGCAAATTTCACCACGCTGGGAACAGCAGATGCCGTAGGGCTGTCGGGTAGTGGTCGCCTGCATGACCTGTTTTTGCGCTGGGAGGCCATGAGCCCCGGTGATTATGCGCTGCGCGGCGCCGGGTTGACCATCTATTGGGGCTGGTTCGACAGCCCCTTCGGCCCGGCGCTGGTGATGGGCACTGACAAAGGGATTTGCGGGATAGGCTTCGCCTCTGAAATGGGGGAAGGGGAAGCGATGCGCGACCTGACCTCCCGCTGGCCGGAAGCCATGCTCGAGGCCAATCCAGACCGGCTGCGCGCTTGGGTGGACGCGGCGTTCGGGGCGGAGGGCGGGGGTGCTGCAAAAACCCCGCTTTACCTGATCGGCGCGCCCTTCCAGATCAAGGTGTGGGAGGCGCTCTTGTCCGTACCTTCGGGTCAGATCACCACCTATTCGCAGATCGCGGCCCATATCGGGCACCCCAAGGCGGTCCGCGCCGTGGGCACTGCAGTTGGCAGAAACCCGATCAGCTGGCTCGTCCCCTGTCACCGGGCCTTGCGCAAGTCAGGCGGGCTTGGCGGCTACCACTGGGGTCTGCCGGTCAAACGCGCGTTGCTGGCTTACGAGGGGGCGCGGGCCGAAGCTGTGGGCTGAAAGCTGCCATCCAGCGGACCTTCATCGGCGAACACACGCAACTGTTTCAAAGAAGTAACGGGTTGGGCAAGAAGCTGCGTATCGGCAGGGCCTCTTCCCCTTGAAAGCGCGGGCATGGCACCCCCATTTGCTCTCCATCCGCCGCATCAGCTGCGGCGCCAGATAGGAAATTTGCTATGAAACCTCTGCTTTTCATTCTGCCCGCGACCGCGATGCTGCTGTCGGCCTGTGATGCCACGACGCCAAACCAGCGGGCCAAAAACGGGGCGCTGATCGGTGCTGCCGTGGGCGGTATTCTGGGGGCCAACTCCACCAGCGACAACAAGTTCGAGCGCGGCGTTATCGGCGCGGCCATCGGTGCGGGCGTTGGCGGCGCGCTTGGCAATGAGCTGGACAAACAGGCAGAAGAACTGCGGCGCGATCTGGACAGCGACATCGGCGTCGTCAATACTGGCTCCGAGCTGCGCGTGACCATGCCGCAGGACCTGCTGTTTGCAACCGACAGCGACAGGCTCCGAGGTGATCTGATCTCTGATCTGCGCACGGTGGCGGCCAGCCTGAACGACTATCCCAACAGCACCATTTTCGTGGTCGGCCATACCGACAGCACAGGCGAGGCGGGCTATAACCTTGATCTGTCCGACCGCCGCGCGCGGTCTGTCGCGGCGGTTCTGCGCGGCGAAGGCGTGTCCTCTGCCCGCCTGAGAACCGTAGGCGAGGGCGAAGCCCAGCCTGTTGCGTCCAACGCCACTTCAGCAGGCCGGGCGCAAAACCGCCGGGTGGAGATCATCATTCGGCCAAACGCCGCCTGATCTGGCACGCGTCGGGCGGTTGCGATCCCATTGGCAAGGATCCGCCGCCCCGCGCATTCCCCTTAACAATCGCGCCGCGCGGGGCTATTCTACTTGCACAACCACGCCGAAAAGGCGGGATAACATAACCGAGGCAGGTAACTATGACCCTGAAAACATTGGGCATGATCAGTGTCACCACGCTGGCGCTGAGTGCATGCGATACAACTCAATTCGATACTGCAAACGTCAATAAATCCCAGACCGGTGCGCTGATTGGCGGTGCGATTGGTGGATTGCTGGGCGCGTCAAGTGATGACAACCGATTGGTCAAAGGCGTGGTCGGCGCGGGTATCGGGGCCGCCGCTGGCGGTGTCATCGGCCATCAACTGGACAAACAAGCGCAAGATCTCCGTCGTGACATCCCGAATGAGCAGATCGCCATAGAGAATACCGGCTCCGAGCTAAAAGTCACCCTGCCGCAGGCTCTGCTTTTCGCGTCGGACAGCGCGACGCTTGGCCCGGCGCTTGAAAACGACCTGCGCGCGTTAGCCAGCAACCTCAACAGCTATCCCAACAGCGTTGTGCGCATCGTGGGTCATACTGATGACACGGGCAGCGACGATCATAATTTCGACCTGTCCGAACGCCGCGCGCAATCTGTGGCCTGGGTGCTGGAAGGATCGGGCGTTGCCCCGGCGCGGCTGATCCCCATCGGCATGGGGGAAACCCAGCCGATTGCCGCCAACTTCACCGAAGAGGGCAAGGCCCAGAACCGCCGCGTGGAAATTGTGATCCGGCCAAACGCGGCCTGACACTGACGCAGCTGATCAAAGCGGCCCTCGCAAATGAGGGCCGTTTTCGTTTGCGCACCCCTCCTGACTGGTCATATAATTTGACCAATTTTATGGGAGCGTGCGATGCCCTTTGAGAAAATCCAGGCAGAGAAACTGTCAGCGGCGGTGATCAAGCAGATCGAACTGCTGATCCTGCGCGGCATCCTGCGCCCCGGTGACCGCCTGCCGTCGGAGCGGGAGCTGTCGGAGAAACTCGGCGTTTCCCGCCCGTCTTTGCGCGAAGCCATCTCGGAACTGCAGGCACGTGGCCTGTTGGAGCCCCGTGCGGGTGCGGGAATTTTTGTCGGCAATGTCATGGGGGCCGCGTTTTCCGAGACCCTGGTGCGGCTTTTTGCCGACCATGAAGAGGCGATGTTCGATTATATTTCCTTCCGCCGCGACCTGGAAGGTATGGCCGCAGAGCGTGCCGCCCGCCATGGCAGCGACACCGATCTGCAGGTCATCGACGCTATTTTCCAGAAGATGGAAACCGCCCATGGCAAGCGCAACCCGACCGAAGAAAGCCAGCTCGATGCGGAGTTCCACCTAGCCATAATCGAGGCCAGCCATAACGTGGTGATGCTGCATACGATGCGCGCGATGTTCCAGCTTCTGCGCGAAGGGGTGTTCTACAACCGTCAGATCATGTTCAAGCAGCGCACCACCCGCGAAACCCTGCTTGGCCAGCACCGCGCGATTAACGAGGCGCTTCAGGCCCGCGATCCCGCCGCTGCCCGCGACGCCGTCTGGGCGCATCTCAGCTTTGTCGAAAACAGCATGACCGACCAGCGCCGCAGCGATCAGCATGAGGCCGTGGCGCGCCAAAGGCTGGAACAAGAGGCCTTGCGCTAATCTTCCAGCGGTGGCGCGCCGCCGGTAAAACTGTTGCCCCCTTGATAATTGCAGGGGTCTTCCTGCATCTGCAGGTGAAGCTCTTGGCCGGTATATGGATGTGCTCGCGCCAACGCCTCGTCAAACGCGATCCCAAGCCCCGGTTCTGTGGGCGGCGTGATGAACCCGTTTTCAACCTTGATTGTGTCGCCGATTAGGTCCTTGTGGAAATCCGTCTCAATCGTCTCGCACATCAGAAGGTTTGGGATGGAAGCGCCCAGATGGATGTTGGCCGCCCATTCAACCGGTCCGGCATATAGGTGCGGCGCCATCTCCGCGTTGAAGACTTCCGCAATGGCCGCTAGCTTCTTCATCTCCCAGATGCCGCCGGCACGCCCCAAGGCGGGCTGCAATATCTTCGCCCCACCTGACCGTAGCACTGTTGCAAACTCCGTCTTTGTCGTCATCCGTTCGCCGGTTGCAATAGGGATACGGACGGCGTCGGCAACTGTTTTGAACTCCAGCAGATTGTCGGGCGGGATCGGCTCCTCGAACCAGAGCGGGCTAAAGGGCTCCAACGCTTGGCCCAGCCGGATCGCCCCATGTGTGTTAAATTGCCCATGCGTGCCAAATAACAGATCCGCCCGGTCGCCAACGGCCTCCCGGATCGCCTTGCAGAACGCGACCGAGAGGGTGATATCCGTCATCGCCGGCTGATGCCCGCCGCGCATCGTATAGGGACCTGCCGGATCAAATTTGACAGCCGTATAGCCTTCCTCAACGCGAGCCGCGGCCGCTTCCGCTGCCATCTCTGGCGAGGTCCAGAATTCGGCCATGTCATGGTGGGGCAGGGGATAAAGGTAGGTATAGGCCCGCACCCGCTCGTTCATCAGCCCGCCCAGAAGCGCCCAGACCGGGCGGCCCCGCGCCTTGCCAAGAATATCCCAACAGGCGATCTCCAGCCCTGAAAACGCGCCCATCACTGTGGGGTCTGGCCGTTGCGTGAAGCCGGATGAATAGGCGCGCCTGAACATGCGTTCGACATTTTCAGGGCTTTCTCCCTTCATATGCCGCTCGAATACGTCTCTGACGACGGCCACTTGCACATCAGGGGCGATGGCGGAGGCATAGACCTCCCCATAGCCCACGATGCCGCAATCAGTGACGAGTTTCGTGAAAATCCAATAGCGCCCGCCCCAGCCCGGCGCGGGGGGGGCCACGATGAAGCATTCCAATTCAGCCAGTCGCATGCACATGCCTTTTCATTGCTTCAAAAATATCCCGGCGTAGCGCCCCCAAAACCAAAGATCATCGCGTGTAGCGCAGCTGCTCATTTAAACATGATGACGTTACGCCGGGCGGCGCCGCTACGCGTGTCGGCAATGGCCTCGTTGATTTGCTCCAGCGACCAACGCCCAGAGATCAGCTCATCAAGCTTCAACCGGCCCTGCTGGTACAGGTCCACCATCCACGGAATATCGCGGGCCAAAACCGTGTCGCCCATTTTTGAACCCTTCATGCCCTGGCCCAGCGCGCCCAGAATGACCGGCTCATACTCCGCCATTGCACCCGAATGCGGCATCCCCACGATATAGACCTCGCCGCCGGGGGCCAGATAGCGCGGGGCCTGTTCAAAGGCAGGGATTGCGCCCACAGTGACGAAAACCGCGTCCGCCATGCGCCCGCCGGTGATGCGGGCAACCTCTTTCCAAGGTTTCTCGGCCGTCGCCAACACACTGTCTGTCGCGCCGAATTGCCGGGCCACGTCCAGCTTGCTGTCCAGCACGTCCATCGCAATGATCCGCGCCGCCCCGGCAATCGCGGCCCCCTGAATGGCGTTCAGCCCCACGCCGCCCGCGCCGATCACAACCACGCTTTGGCCCGGCCGCACCCCCGCTGTGTTGACGACTGCGCCTACGCCCGTGACCACGCCGCAAGACAGAAGCGATGCTGCATCCATGGCCATGCCTTCGGGGATGGGCGCGATCTGCGACCGGTCGACCACGGCCCGTTCTGCGAAGGCCCCGCAGGCCAGTCCGTGTTGCATGAGCCCGCCATCCTTGGCGCTTAGCGGGCCGGCGTCCCGGTCATAGGGCGTGCCGCATTGCACCGGCTGACCTGTCGCGCAGGGCTGGCAAGCCCCGCAGGAACGGATCAGCGTCACCAGCACCGGGTCACCAATCGCGTAGCCTGCGACGCCCTCCCCCAAAGCGCTGATCCGGCCTGCAGCTTCATGGCCGTAAACCGCAGGCAGGCTGCCGCCCCAGCCCCCGTCCATGAAAGACAGATCCGAATGGCAGATCGCGCACGCCTCAAGCGTCACTTCGACCTCATTGGTTCTTGGCGCGGCCAATTCAACCTCTTCAATAACGAGCGGGGCACCGAATTTGTGGCAAACGGCGGCTTTGATCAGGGGCATGGCGCGGTCTTTCTTATGGTGTCCTCAGGGCAAACTGGTTCGCGCAGCTTGTGGGGACCGGCAGGCGGGTGCAACAGGTTTTGCGACCTCGCCATGTCGCATTGCGCCGCCAATGATGCCCGGCTAGGGTCGCAAAATAACTGCGGCGGGACGACCAAATGCCATATATGACCCTCAACGACATTTCCGTTTTCTACAGCGACGAGGGGCCGAAGGACGCACCCCCGGTCGTATTCTCCAATTCACTCGGCACCACCATGGCGCTCTGGGACAACATCCTGCCGCTCCTGCCCGCCCCGCTTCGCGTCATCCGATACGACATGCGCGGCCACGGCCAGACGCAGGTGCCTTCCCCGCCCTATTCAATGGGCGCACTTGTCAGCGATGCGGAAGCACTGATGGACGCGCTTGAGGTGCGGGACGCGTTCTTTGTAGGCCTGTCCGTTGGTGGCTTGGTGGCGCAGGGCTTGGCCACCAAACGGCGCGACCTGATGCGGGCCATGGTGCTGTCGAATACGGCCGCCAAAGTCGCCACGCCGCAGATCTGGCAGGACCGGATTGATCTGATTGCCGAAGGTGGCATGGAAGCTGTGGCGGAGGCTACAATGGAGCGGTGGTTCTCCAAATCCTTCCGCGCCGGGCCCGAGCTTACCGCATGGCGGGACCTGTTCCTCAGCACGCCGACGAATGGCTATATCGGCTGCTCCCATGCCATTTCGGGTACGGACTTCTTCACCACCACCGCCGCGCTGACGCTGCCGACGCTGGCGATTGCAGGCAGCGAGGATGCGGCAACGCCCCCCGATCTGATGCGCGAGACGCAGCAGCTGATTGCGGGCAGCCGGTTTCACCTGATCCGCGGCGCGGGCCATCTGCCATGCGTTGAGGCGCCCGAGGAATACGCCCGCGTCCTGACAGAATTCATGCGTGACACCGGCCATATCTGATGGCCATAACGCCCTTCGACAGCCCGCTCTACCGCGATCTTTTTCATGACGGCGAGGTCGGCTCCCTCTTCACCGACAGCGCGGAGGTCCGCGCGATGATGCTGGTCGAGGGGGCGCTGGCCAAAGTGCAGGGTGAGCTGGGGATCATTCCAGACCTTTCCGCCGCATTCATCGCCCGCGCGGCGCGCGAAATCCAGATTGATCCGGCCGGGCTCGCGGCCCAAACAGGGCAAAACGGCATTCCTGTGCCCGCGCTTGTGGCCGCGATGCGCAGCGCCATGGAGGCACCCGAACATGCGCAATACCTGCATTGGGGGGCGACGACGCAGGACATCATGGATACCGCGCTGGCCTTGCGATTGAGGCAGGTGCTCGCGCTTTACGAGAAACGGCTTGGTGGGTTGCTGACGCAAGTGGCCGAACTTGCGACCGCCCATGCTGATACGCCGATGGCTGGCCGGACATGGATACAACATGCCACACCGACAAGCTTTGGTGCTGTCGCCGCCGCATGGGGCCTGCCCCTTCTGGATTTGCGCGCGCAGCTTGCGGAGGTGCGGCGGGGCTGCCTTGTGATTTCCCTCAGCGGTGCTGCGGGGACCGGGGCGGCCTACGGCCGAAAGGCGCCCGAACTTGCCGAAGGTCTCGCGCAAGAGCTGCGCCTGGGCCTGCGTGATATCAGCTGGCACAGCGCGCGGCACGGTATTGCGGGACTGGCAGGGTGGGCCACCCGGCTGGCCGCTTCCCTCGGAAAGCTGGGCGAGGACGTCCTGCTTATGAGCCAAAGCGAGGTTGACGAGGTCCGGCTGACGGGGGCGGGCAGTTCTTCTACCATGCCGCAAAAGCAGAACCCGGTGGCGCCGTCCTTGCTGAGCGCGCTTGCCCGTAGCGTCATCGGTGACAACAGCGTTCTGCAAGGTGCCGCGATCCACCGCCAGCAGCGCGACGCCGCAGCCTGGATGACGGAATGGATATGTCTGGGGCGTCTTTGCATGACCACGGGGCGGGGGTTGCAGGTGGCGCAAGAGCTTTTGTCCGCACTGTACCCGCAGCCGGATCGGATGCGGGCAAATCTTGATGCCGGTTCCGGGCTGATCTACGCCGAGGCGCTGCAATTCGCGCTCGCAGATCGCATGCCGCGCCCGGACGCGCAGGCCGCAGTGAAAGAGCTTTGCCAACAGGTCGCCGCAAAGGGTGGCAGCCTGGCGGAGGCCGCCCTGTCAAAATGGGGGGACGACCCCGATCTGACGACGATATTCACCCCTGAAGCCCAGTTGGGTCAGGCTCCGGCTCAAGCCCGCAGTTTTGCGGCACATGTCAGAACGGCGTTGGCGGACACGGCCCCCGATGCCTAAGCGCGCCGTCAGCTTTATCCTGCTCACGGTCATGCTGGACGCCATGGGGATCGGGTTGATCCTTCCGGTCATGCCCGAATTGATCCAGCAGATTGAGGGGACAGGCATCGCGAATGCAGCGCTTTGGGGCGGCATCCTGTCGGCCATTTTTGCCGTCATGCAGTTTCTGTTTGCGCCGACCCTGGGCAGCCTTTCGGACCGGTTTGGCCGCCGGCCAGTCCTGCTGGTATCGCTGGCGGTCATGGCTTTTGACTATGTGCTGATGGCGGTTGCCGGGACCATGTGGCTGCTGCTGATTGGCCGCGTTCTGGGCGGGATCACCGCGGCCACCCATTCGACAGCGGCGGCCTTCATGGCCGATATTTCCACGCGGGAAAAGAAGGCACAGAATTTCGGTTTGATTTCGGCGGCATTCGGGGCCGGGTTTGTGTTGGGCCCGGTGATCGGCGGGCTGCTGGCAGAGCTGGGCCCACGGGCGCCTTTCTGGGCGGCAGCAGGGCTGAGCGCGCTGAATTTTGTCTTTGGCTATTTCGTGCTGCCCGAAACGGTGACGCAGAAGACGCGCCGCGCTTTCGACTGGCAGCGCGCCAACCCGCTTGGGGCCTTCTCCTATATGGCACGCTTGCCGGGGCTGACCGCCTTGATGGGGGTCTATTTCTTCTACCAGATTTCCAACATGGTCTACCCGGCGGTCTGGGCTTATTACACGTCCGCCAGTTTTGAATGGTCGCCGGGCATGATCGGCGTGTCCCTGGCCGTCTACGGCATTGCGACTGCCGTGACCCAAGGGTTCCTGATCCGTCGGATCATTGGCCGGTTTGGAGAGCGCCGGACCGTCTATTTCGGTCTGCTTTATAATGCCTGTACCCTGCTGGCGATCGGGTTCGTGACCAATGGTTGGCTGCTTCTGGCGCTGACGCCATTGGCGGCACTTGGCGCGGTGGTTGCGCCTGCGTTGCAGGCGGTGATGTCGGGACGGGCAGATGACAACCAGCAAGGGGAATTGCAGGGAGTTTTGTCCTCGATCAACTCCATCGGCATGATCGTGGCGCCTGTGGTGATGACGCAGATGTTTTGGCTGTTCACCAGCGAGGGATCAGCCATTTTCCTGCCCGGCGCGCCGTTTTTGCTGGCGATGCTTCTGATGGTCGTGGCCTGGATGGTCTATTCCGCCAGCCTGCGCGCCCCGGGTAGGGACAGCGACTGATCCAACGGAGCGGCTGCGCCGCACGCGATTACTTTCGCTCTTGGGGCGTTTCACGCCCCGCCGCTGGGGCATCCCCCAGAGAGTATTTTAGAAACAGTGATGAGGGTCTGGGTGGTATGGGAGCTACCATAGCTTGAAATGACCGATGATCTGGCCGTGATCCGAGGCGAGCTTGTTATATGGGGCCTCAGGGTGGGAGCCGTCGGTGAGGTGGTCGTTGAAGACAGAGAAATATGCCATCTCCCCGATTTGGGCAGGGCTTTCGCGGAAATGGCGGGAGACGAGGATTTGGTCAATGCTTTCGAAAACGCCGCCAAAGGCGGATGTATAGACCATGTCGCGCAACGATTTCTTGACGAAGAGCTTTTCGCAGCTTTCAAGACGGACTGCGTCGATTGCCTCCTGAATGGCCTCGTTTTCGCTGTCCTTGTAGCGGTCGGCCGCGTGTTTTGCGTCATGGCGCAGCATCCAGGCGTAGTTCTTGAACGGCTTTTCACCGGCAATGATCTCGGACGATACGGCGTTTTCACTATCGTTGAAATCGCCCAACACCATGACCGGGTGGCCTTTTTCAAGTTCTTCTACGATGAGGCGGCGTAGCACCCAGGCCTCGGCCATGCGGCGTGTTGCGGCCCTGAGCGCGCCCAGGGCGCGGCCAACGGGATCGTATGCGGTCAGGTCGGCCTCCTGTGCGAAATCTGCGCTGTCGGGGCGGTGGAACTCGCCCAGCTTGGATTTGAGGTGGCAATTGAAAACCGTGACCACAATATTGCCGACAGGGATGCGCGCCTTGAGCACCGGGCGAGACAGGCGGTCAAGGCGGTAGCTGCCATCCGCGCCGCCGCCAAAGTCAACCTGTAAGGCAGGTGTCAGATCCTGAATGATTTCCGGTGGGGCCGCAAATCCCATGCGCGAAAGGATCGCGATGCCCGGTCGCCTTTCGCCCGGCTTGCCGTCATTTTTGTTCGGCGCGAAAGCGATTTTTGCATCGGCATAACCGCGATAGGCCAGCTTTCGGAAAATCGCGCGCTTGCGGTAGCGTTTACTGGCGTCAGGCAGCACGTCGGCATTGGAGGCCTGCCCCATCCGGTCCGCCTCGTCGACGACGGATTGCAGCGACGGCAGGTCAAAAATTTCCTGAAAGCAGACAATGTCGCTGTCCATGCGCATCAGCTGTTCGGCAAGCCAATCCTCTTTCCAGGCATGTTCCTCAGGGGTGTATTGCTGGAACCGGTAATATTCCTGATCCGGGCCGATCAGGTTTTTGACATTGAAGCTGGCAATCGTGAAATCGGTCATTAGGAATTTCCATATTGGGTGAGGGCGGTTTGGAAAACGGCGCTGTCGACATTGCCGCCTGATGCCACCACGATGACGTCGGCGCCCTCAATCTGGGAGCCGTGATAGAGCGCGGCAGCAAGGGCGATCGCACCGCCCGGTTCCAGCACCAGCTTGAGCCGAGTGAACGCTACCGCCATGGCGCGTAGGCAATCCGCGTCGGGCACAACGATGCCCGGCCCGCAGAGGCGCTGCATGATGGGGAAAGTGATGGCCCCCGGCGCTGGGGTAACAATTGCGTCGCAGAGCGAGCCGGTCAAAGCGTCATTGCTGCAAATCTCGCCACTCGCTAGGGAGCGGCTGACATCGTCGAACCCAACGGGCTCTACCGGCCGGGCGCGCAGGTGGGGCGCGTTTTCTTCGAGGGCAAGCGCGACGCCCGAGGTCAGACCGCCGCCACCACAGCACACAAGGACGTCGCGCGCGTTCACGCCCTGATCCGCCGCCTGCTGAGCAATCTCCAGGCCGCATGTGCCTTGACCAGCAATCACCTGTGGTTGGTCGTAGGGGCGGATCAACGTCAGTCCTTCGTCCTTGGCCAGCTTCTGGCCGATCTCTTCGCGGTTCTCGTGCACCCGGTCATAAAGCACGACCTCGGCCCCCAAGGCGCGGGTGTTGTCGATCTTCAGCTGCGGCGCGTCCTTTGGCATGACGATGACGGCGCGGGTCTCGAACGCGCGGGCGGCGGCGGCCACGCCTTGGGCGTGGTTACCGCTGGAATAGGCGATGACGCCTGCCTGCCGCTCCGCCGCGCTCAGGGTGGAAACCGCAGACCAGCCGCCGCGAAACTTGAAGCTGCCGGTATGTTGGAGAGCCTCCGCTTTCAGGAAGACCCGGCGGCCGGCGATCTTGTCGATGAACGGGGAGGTCAGCAGCGGGGTAACGCGGACATGGCCGGTTAGCCTCTGTTGCGCGTCATTGATCATCTCGATATTCATTGCAGTTTTTCCAGCCATTGGCGAATGGCATCAAGCGATGCGGGCTCATCCAGGAACGGAACATGGCCGCGATCCGGCACGTCTGCAAAGATCATGTCCGGTCGGGCCTCGCGCATTTTCTGCGCCGTTTCCGTTGTCAGAAGATCGGAGTTTGCGCCACGGATCAGGGCAAGGGGTAGGCCTTCAAGCGCATTGAAGAAGGGCCAAAGGTCGGGGTTCAGGTTCGCTTCCCCACCCAGCACGGCGTCGCGCAGTTTCGGGTCGTAGTTGAAGGTCAGGCCATCCGCGTCTTCGACATAGTGGCGGTCGACCTCTTGTTGCCAGCGGCTTTCTGGGACGTTGTCAAAGCCTGCCATGAGGGCGGCGCGGGCGGCGACGGCCTCCGCCACTGTTTTAAAAGCGGGGCGGCGGCCGAGATAACCTTTGATGGCCTCTAGCCCCGGCATTGCGATCTCCGGCCCGATATCGTTGAGGCAGACACCCAAAAGCCGGTCCTTAACGGTCGCGGCCAACCCCATGGCGATGATGCCGCCGCGCGACGTGCCAAGGATTGCGGCGTGTGGAATGCCAAGGTGGCCAAGCAATTCGACGGCATCCAACCCCTCCCGCTGCAGCGTATAGGTGTCGGGGCCGGACCAATCCGACTTGCCGCGTCCCCGGTAGTCGAGGCGGATCAGCCGCACCCCTTCAAGATGCGGGGCCAGATAGTCGAAATCGGTGCCATTGCGCGTCAGCCCGGCAAGGCAAAGCACGGGCAGACCGCGGCCCTCATCCGTGAAATGCAGTCTGGCCCCGTCAGAGGCGGTGAAGACGCTCATAGTTGGGCCGCCAAAGCGGGGATTGTGGTCAGGTCGGGCAGGGTCTCTGACGGCGTCCAAGGCAGCCGGTCCATGGGCTCGCCCGCGCGGTTGACCCAGACGGTCTGAAATCCGTAGCCGGCAGAGGCGGCGGCGTCCCAGCCATTGGACGACACGAACAAAACCTGCTCCGGGGTACAGCCGAAGCGTTTGCCGACCAGATCATAGACGCGGCGATCGGGCTTGAAAATCTGCACATCCTCCACGCTGAGCGTGTCGTCAAGTAGCTCAACCAGCCCGGCAGAGCGGACCGCGCCGTCAAGCATAGCGGGGGAGCCATTCGACAGGATCGCGGTCGCATAACCTGCCTGCTTCAGCGCGGCGAGCATCTCCGGCACTTCCGGGTAGGCCTGCAATTCCCAGTAAAGCTGCAGCAGCCTTTCGCGAAGCTCGGCATCGGCGAGGCCGTTATTCTCCATCGCCCAGTCAAGCCCGTGCTGGGTGACGTCCCAGAAATCGCAATGCGCGTCAGCAACGGCGCGCAGCCAGGTGTATTGAAGTTGCTTCAGCCGCCAATCTGACGCCAGCTTCTGCCAGCAGGTGGCCAGGTCATCGCGGCCGGGTTCAGACGCTGCGATGCGTGCCGCGGCGGCGACGTCAAAAAGGGTGCCATAGGCGTCGAAAATACAGGTTGTTATGGTCATGCGCCCCTCCTCCGCTTGGAGGGTGGCATAGCTGAGCCGTGAGGAAAATGACGAATCGTGTTAATCTCTGTGCGCGAGTTATTGGCACAGAAGGGTATTACGCATGCACGGAAGCATCCACTGGAACGAATTGAACACCCATGACGTCGAGAAGGCGAAAGCCTATCACACGAAAACCTTTGGTTGGACCTTTGAAACGGTGCCGATGGAAGAGGGGGCGTATCACGTCGCTTGGCTGGACGGCGAAATGGTGGCGGGTGTTTTTGATTTGTCGCTGATCCCGGAAATGGCGGACATGACCGCGCATTGGCTGACCTATCTGGCGGTCGATGACGTGGAGGCCACGGTGCAAAAGACCAAAGACCAGGGCGGTCAGGTCTACCGCGCGCCTTGGGACGTGCCAGGTGTCGGCCGCATCGCCATCCTTGCAGAGCCTTCGGGGGCGGGGTTTGGGGTCATGAAGCCAGAGCCGGGCTGATGCAGAAGCAGCCGACTTCAGAGGTTTTCCGGCTGCGGCATGCCAAGCACGTGATAGCCGCCATCGACGCGGATAATCTCGCCGGTGGTGCAGGCCCCGGCATCAGAGGCCAGATAGACAGCTGTGCCGCCCACGGCATCCAGCGTTGCATTGGCCCGCAAGGGCGCGTTGGCCTCTGTCTGGCGGAAGGTGCGCCGGGCGCCCCCGATTGCCGCGCCGGCCAGCGTCTTCATCGGGCCGGGGGAGATCGCGTTGACCCGGATGCCATCAGGACCCAGATCGTTGGCCAGATACCGCACGGCGGATTCCAGCGCCGCCTTGGCCACGCCCATGACGTTGTAGAACGGCGTGACACGGTTTGACCCTTGATAGGTCAGGGTCAGCAGGGTGCCGCCCTCCGTCATCAGCGGCGCGGCCCGTTTTGCCACATCGATAAGTGAATAACAGCTGATCACCATCGAGTTCTTGAAGTTCTCCCGACTGGTATCGACGAACCGACCCGTAAGTTCCGACTTGTCGGAAAAAGCGATGGCATGCACCACAAAATCAAGGCTGCCCCATTTGTCAGCCAGAAGGTTGAAGCACTGATCCAGCGACGCGTCATCGGTGACGTCCACATCCACCAACATATCGGAGCCCAGGGATGCCGCCAGTGGCTGTACCCGTTTGCCAAACGCCTCCCCTTGGTACGAAAACGCCAGCTCTGCGCCTTCTGCGGCCATGGCCTTTGCGATACCCCAGGCGATCGAGCGCTCATTTGCGACGCCCATGATCAGCCCGCGCTTGCCCGTCATCAACTCGGCCATGTTCTAGTCCTTGAATTTCGAAAGAAGCATTGACCCGTTCGTGCCGCCAAACCCGAAAGAGTTGGTCATCACTGTATCCATCTGCGCATTTTCTACCAGCGTCGTCGCGATCTCGCTTGGGTCCAGTGCGGGGTCCAGCGTTTCGACATTGATAGAGGGGGCGATAAAATCCCCGTCGAGCATCAGCAGGCAATAGATGGCCTCCTGCGCGCCGGTGGCCCCTTGGCTGTGTCCCGTCATGGATTTGGTAGAGCTGATCGGGGGCCGCGCACCTGCCTCGAAAACGCGGCGGACGGCTTCTACCTCGCCCACATCACCCACCGGGGTGGAGGTGCCATGCGCGTTGATGTAGCTGACGCGGCGCCCCTCAGGGATGGTGCCAAGGGCCAGCCGCATTGCGCGCTCCCCCCCCTCGCCGGAAGGGGCCACCATATCCGCGCCGTCGGAGGTGGCGCCAAAGCCAGTGACCTCGGCATATATCTTGGCGCCGCGGGCACGGGCATGCTCCAGCTCTTCCAGCACGACCATGCCGCCGCCGCCCGCGATTACAAAGCCGTCGCGATCCGCATCAAAGGCGCGCGAGGCTCGGGTGGGCGTGTCGTTATACTTACTGCTCATCGCGCCCATGGCGTCAAACAGGCACGAGAGGGTCCAATCCAGCTCCTCTCCGCCGCCAGCGAACATAACGTCCTGCTTGCCCAGCATGATCTGCTCGGACGCCGCTCCTATGCAGTGCAGGGATGTGGAGCAGGCGGAGGTGATCGAGTAGTTGATCCCCTTGATCTCGAACGCCGTCGCGAGATTGGCAGAGATGGTCGAACCCATGCACTTAGGCACCGCAAATGGCCCGATACGCTTGGTCGCACCCGTTTTCAGCACGGATTGGTGGGCGGCAAACATGGCCGAGGTGGAGGGACCGCCGGAGCCTGCGATCAAACCTGTACGCGGATTGACCACGTCGCTCGGGTCCAGCCCGGCATCTGTGATCGCCTGCTCCATCGCGATATGGGCATAGGCCGCGCCCGGTCCCATGAAGCGCAAACGGCGCTTATCGACATGCTCCTTGATGTCGATCTTCAGGGTGCCGGCGATCTGGCTGCGAAAGCCATGTTCTGCCATCTCTGCGCTGGCCTCGATCCCGGAGGTGCCGGCTTTCAATGCGGCGGTGACCTCGGCCGCAGAATTTCCGATGGGGGAGACGATCCCAAGACCTGTAACAACGACGCGGCGCATGAACGCTCCTTGCAGTAAGTTGCGTTCTTTTTAGGCCAGCGGATTGCAGGGCTACAAGGCGAAATAGCAAGGGGTGGGTTGCCCGATGGCGGCCCGGTATTGATCAGGGGGTTGGGGCGCTGCGATCAGGCCTGGCGACGGGCTGCGGGGATCACCAGAACTGCGAACCCTGCCAGCAACAGCGTAAAACATGCCGACAGCGGTACAGTTGAGATTTGAACGGACAGGCTGCCGCAGTTGCCCGAACTATGCGTGTCAGCAAAGAAGACCAGAATGGTGGTGTCGTCCCCGATGATGCGCGCGCTGTTACTGCTATCAGGGCGGAAGGCCCTAAAATCGACATCCTGCCCATCTACGCCCACGCCAATTTCATTGCGTGTCCTGTCAAAAGGGCTGGGATTATTGCCGCCGAGGGTGGAGTGCTCCGCATCTGCGACATGGCGGTTTTGGCTGTGGCCAATTTGGACGCAAACGCCGATCAGCTCTCGCTGAGCGCGACTTTCATGTCCTTGACCTCATAGATAACCTCGCCATCGGCCTCGACGATGCCATCCGCCACGCCCATGGTTAGTCGGCGTGTCTGTAGCGCCTTGGTGAAGTCGATCTTGTAGGTCAGCATTTTCCGGTCGGGTCGTACCATCCCTTTGAGCTTAACCTCGCCCACGCCAAGGGCATAGCCACGCCCCGTCCAGCCGCGCCAGCCGAGGTTAAAACCCGTCAGCTGCCAAAGACCATCAAGCCCCAGACAGCCCGGCATGATCGGATTTCCGGGGAAATGGCAGTCGAAAAACCAAAGCTCAGGCTTGATATCAAACTCCGCCAGCACGTGGCCTTTACCATGCGCCCCGCCATCGCCCGAGATATCGGTGATGCGGTCCATCATGAGCATGGGCGGTTCGGGAAGCTGCGCATTGCCGGGGCCAAAAAGCTCTCCACGCGCGCATTTCAGCAAAGCATCCTTGTCAAAGCTTGTTGGATAGTCAGACATCGCACGTCCCTCAATATCTCGTGTGTAACATTTGCGGTGCCTCTAGCATTGGGGTGGCGCCTGCCGCAAGGTCACAGGGTTGGGTTGTCATCGGAATTTCATTTGAAACCTTAACCCTATGCACCCTATATTACGGATAAGTTTGCAGGAAGGCGCGTGTTGATGACAACCGAGACGAGAAATCGCGGGACGGAATGGTTGGCAGGGGCCGGGTTGCGTCCGACCCGTCAACGCCTGACCCTTGCAGAGTTGCTGGTTGGTGACGGCCAGAACCGTCATGTCACGGCTGAAAGCCTTCACGCAGCGACAGAGGGCGGGGAAGAAACCGTGTCACTCGCCACGGTCTACAACACGCTGCGCGCCTTCTGCGATGCCGGCCTGATCCGGGAGGTCATGGTAGACGGCACGAAATCATATTTCGATACCCGCATCGACGACCATCCGCATTTCTTTTGGGAAGACGACCGGGAACTGACCGACGCCCCCAAAGAAGAGCTGGAAATTCGCGGATTGCCGACCGCGCCTGACGGCACGGAGATTTCGTCGGTCGACGTCGTGATCCGGCTGCGCAAGACCAATAAAAGCTGACCCGGCCCAACGTTTGGGGCCGGCCGCGCTATGACTGCGCGGTTTTCTGTCCTGAGTTGTGGGGTTGAGAACTGGCACGCCGTTTGGGGTGACCCTTGGATGGGTGCCACTTTCCTTGTTTTGGGCTACCTCGCGGCTGCGGTGCTGTCTTTCCGCGCGGCGGCACATTCCCCAGAAACGCTTCTGTTTTGGCAGATCATAGCGGCGCTCATGCTTGTTCAAGCGGTGAATACTCCGTTGGATTTGCATGCTTTGGTCTGGAATATCGGGAAATGCGCCGTCGCGGGGGAGGGTTGGAACACGTCCAGACAGCTTGTCCGGCAGGCGGTCGTGCTGGCGGTGCTGATATCCCTGTTCTTGGTTGGTGCGTTCTTTGTTCGCCGCTTCAGTTTTCAGTTAATGCGGTATCCAGCTCTCTGTTTGGGTTTGTTGGTCATCCTTAGCACTCTGGCCCTGAGGGTGGCAGCCGCGACGCTCCCCCGGGTGGCCAATCTCACCCTCGAAGCCGCGGGACTCGCGCTTGTAATATTCGCGCTGATACGCCTGAAACGACGCCACAAATGAAAAAGACCGGCCTCAGCGGGCCGGCCATTTAGAGTATCTGATCGTGATCAAACCTTATTGTCGGTCGCGATATCCTGCATCCAGATTTCAACCCGGCGGTTGATGCTGCGCCCGGTGCGCGTCTCGTTGCAGCCCAAGGGAGAGATTTCACCAAACCCGACGGACCGCGCCTTTATGCGGTCTTTTAGCTCAGGCATCGCCTTCAGCAGTTCGCTGCGGACGAGTTCTGCCCGTTGCAGGGCCAGCAGCTGGTTCAGGTCGCTGCGCCCGACCGAGTCCGAGAAGCCCATGAAGTAGAACTGTTTGCCGGAGAATTCAGCGGCAGTCAGCTTTTCAGCCAGGCGTTTAACGTCGGCCTGCGCGGTGGAGTCCAGCTCGTTGCCCCCTTGGGAGAACCGAACTGTGGTGCTCAACCGTTCCGAGGCAAGCAGCATGCCCAGCATGTTACGGATCGACCCGATTTCTTGGATGTCATCCTGCTGCAACAAGAGGGTCGAAGCTACGCGGATGCCCTGGTCGTTCAGCTCTTCCTCCGAAATGGTCTGGCCCACAAAGCCGGAGGCGCTGACCATTTCCTGCGCATCAGGTGTTGCGATGAATTCGATAAACTCCTGAAGTTGACCTTCCAATGCCTCTCCGTTGGTGTAGAGGTAAAGCGGACGCGTCAGCGGGTATTCCCCGGTTTTGATTGAGAAGGCCGTGGCCTTGGTGCGCAGGCCACAAACGCCCTGGATATCCAATGACTTAACCTCGTTGCTGGCATAGACCGTCGAGGTGAAACCGAACCCGTAGGGATCACTGGCCACCGCAGCGGCAACCATGCCGTCATCATCCAGCTCGGTGACACGATCGGCGATGGACAGCCGATTGGAGCGCATCAGAAGTTCGTCAAACAACGACCGTGCACCGGTGCCGATCTTGGTGGCGTAGACGTTAATGTCGGCATCAGGGCCGCCAAGCTGCGACCAGTTGGTGATCTGACCTGCAAAAATCTGTGCCGCGACCTTTTCAGAGACAGCGCGCATGTGGCTGTTCTGATTGGCCACCAGCAACAAGCCGTCATATCCGACAACATGCTCCCGGTCTGCGGCGAGGAGATCGCCAAGCCCGGCTACGTTGGCCGCGCGCAGTTCGGCGTTGGTGGGCCGGCGCGATGTCATGGCGAAGGTCGCCTGCCCGTTGATCATGGCTTTGATCGCTTCAGCCGAATCAACCGGTTTGAGCGTGAGATTGCTGATTCCGTGCTCGTTAGACGTGAGTTCGAACTGGCTTCCGGTGCGCTCAAAGCCGCTTTCAACGCTGTCGGAATAGGCCTTGATCAGGTTGGGGATCAACATATCCATGAGCATCCGGTCGCCGGCAATCGCGGCCTCCACCGTGATCTGCGCGCCGGGGCAGGCGGCACCCTCACACGCAACAAGGTCGGCTGAAATCTGCACTTCGCCGATAGAGGTGCCGAGCGTGAAATAGTTGTTTTCGTATTTCAGAAGCTCGCCGGTAAGGCTGGCTGATGATGTCAGGGAGGTGAGCGTGACGGTGTCGGCTATGGCTGTTTGGCTGGTGGCGAGCACTGCGCAGGTTGCAGCGGTGGTAAAGAGTTTTGACATGGTTTTCATGATGAATTTCCTTTCGCGTTTGCCAGGCGTCTTCCTTGCTTGGGCGGTGGCGTTGGGTTTTACTTGTTAGGGGTAATCAGCCGTTCCTTGCACGGGCTGCTTCGGCTTTGCGGCGCGCCTTCAATGAGTGGCCGTAGACTTTGACGTTTGGGATGCCTGCAATTTCGTTGGCCATGAACCAATCGACCGTCGCAAGGGCTCCGTTATTGCAATAGGTGATGACCTCATCGAATTCCCAGTCGAGGCCAGCCTGTTTGATCTTGAGGAAGATCGAGAGATCATCCCCGGCCTGCCCGTCCGCACCGGCAACAAGGTCCTCGGCGTTAAGCGTGAAGGATCCTTCAAGGGGGGCCTCGTCCATGATCTGGTGCAGGGGGCGGGCATCAAGCAGTTGTGCGTTGCTTGTGCCTGCGAGAACAGCGTCGACATCCTCATGGGTGGCAAGCCAGCTATCGTTTATCTCGGCCAGCTGTTGCGAGGGAATGATTTCCGCCGGGACCTGCGTCATCTCGCCGCCGGAGCGTTTCCATGCGGCAATCCCGCCGTTGAGGATGGACATATTGGTGAATCCGGCGGATTTGAGTGTCCAGTAGGCGAACGTAACAAACCCGAAATTTCCTTTGGCGCCGCTGGAGTGAACCAGGACAACAGGCCGGTCCATCGTCAGGCCGGCGCGTTGTATGAGGTCGGTAAAAGCGGCCTCGGATGGAGTTTCCAACGGGTCAGCCCAAAGATTGCGGAAGTTGATATATGGGAAGTTCACAGCGCCGGGGATGTGGCCCGCGTTATAGCTGTAGTTCCACATCAGCGCGCTTTCACGACGGATGTCGACGATCTGCGGCGCGCCAATTTCAATCAGCTTTTTCAGGTCTTCAGGACCAATTAGCGGTGGCACGATCACCTGCTCTTTTGGAACAGGGGTCCGCCCGACGATCTGAAAACTAGCAGCGGCTCTGGCACCTTCGGCGAAAGATGGCGCCCCAAGTGCAACTGCGGCGGCAGTGGAAGCCAGACCTGCAAGAACTGTTCTACGTGTGCTCTTTGTCATAAGAAATCCAATTTTCGATTGGGAAACGTATTATTTACAAATCGTGCATTCTCATGGCGGAACTGGGGTGTTTTGGCGACGTAATTACAGCGGTATTAACCTTAATATATTGATTTTTAAATAAAATATTTGAACACGAGAGTGTTATCTTGTTTTGTCTGCGGTACCCTACTTGCGTGTAAATTGGTGATTCGACGGATCCGAAAAGCGGATCGTCTGACAACTTTCCCATTGGTGCAGATGTGCATCACGGGTTACGTAGTGAGGTACGTGTGAGCGGCTTACAAAACATATGCGGCTCAACTTTCTCTTGGCTAACGCTGAAACGGGTTCTTTTTGCTGTTTGGCGGCGAGCCCGGTTAAAAAAACGGATGGCGGACATCCTTGCCGGCGCATTGCGACCGCTTTGCTTGCGCCTGAATTCAAAGATAAACCCACCAAAAGACCGGCAGTGTTTCCGTCCTAGAAACACCCAACGACTGCCGCCTTTTAGACAAATTTACTTGAAAACTTGGCGACAACGTCACGCAAGGATTCTGCGTGTAAATGTTGATGAGGGTGGAGCTTAATATGGGCAACGCACAGAAAAAGACCGAAGACAACGATAGCTTTCTTGACGAGCTGAAGCCCGGTACTGAGCTTCTCCAGGGTCAATATGTTATCGAGAAATTCCTTAATTCAGGCGGGTTTGGGATCACCTATCTCGCCAAGGACAGCCTGGACCGCCGGGTCGTCATCAAGGAGTGTTTTCCTTCTTCCTTCTGTCAGCGGTCGCGCTCCATTGTTCAGGCCCGCTCTCGCGCGCATACGACTGAACTCGCCTCGGTTGTGAACCTGTTCGTGCAAGAGGCTCGCAGCCTCGCCAAACTCGACCACCCCAACATCGTGGGCGTGCATCAGGTTTTTGAAGACAATCAGACCGCCTACATGGTGCTTGACTTCGTTGAAGGGCGCGACCTCCTTGACACTCTCGAGGACGAGGACCACGGCCTGCAGCCCGAACAAATCAAAGGTATCCTGAAAGACGTTTTGGGCGCGGTTAAGTTCATCCACAATCAGGACATCCTGCACCGCGACATTTCGCCGGATAACATCCTGATTGATGGCGACCTGCGCCCAGTCCTCATCGATTTTGGTGCGGCGCGCGAAGAGGCCACGAAGCAAAGTCGCGTGTTGTCTGCCCTGAGGGTCGTCAAAGACGGCTATTCTCCTCAGGAATTCTACATTCAAGGTAGCGAGCAGAACGCGTCGAGCGATCTTTACGCGCTTGGCGCCACCTTTTACCATCTGATCACTGGTGACATCCCAGCAAACAGCCAGTCGCGCCTTGCCGCGATTGCATCGGGCGAACCGGACCCCTACGTGCCGATTGCGGACACGGCGAAGGGCTATGACCGCAAGTTCCTGGAAGCGATGGATAAAGCGCTTGGCATTTTGCCCAAGGACCGCCTGCAATCCGCGCAGGACTGGCTGGATATGATGGAAGGCGGTCGCCGCAAGACGACTATCATCACACCCATGCAGCCCCCATCATCCGCCGCAGCTGCGATGGAAGCCGCTCAGAAAAAACCTTCCAAGCTTGTGGTGCTTCTCGGGTCCGCTGCCGTTTTGGCGATTGTCGCCGTTGGCGGACTTTTCGCCACCGGCGCGCTGAATGGTGGCGACAACGTGGCCACCATCAGCGAAGAAGAAGCAAAGGCACTGGAACAGGAAGCCGCTGTGGCCAAAGCCGAGGCCGACCGCCTCGCCACTGAAACTGAGGCCGCCCGCGCGGCAGAGGTTGCCGCGGCCGAGGCCGAAGCAAACCGTCTGGCCGATCTTGCCGCCGCCGCCGAGGCCGAAGCGGCCCGTCAGGCTGAGCTTGCCGCAGCCGAAGCCGAAGCCGCCCGTGCGGCCGAGCTTGCCGCTGCCGAGAAAGAAGCGGCGTTGGAAGCAGAAATTGCTGCGGCCGAAGCCGAAGCGCAGCGCCTTGCACAAATTGCGGCTGAGGCCGAGGCGACCCGCCAAGCCGAGATCGAAGCCAAAGAAGCAGAAATCGCCGCCGCCGAAGCCGAAGCACAACGTCTGACAGAACTGGCGGCTGAAGCCGATGCCGAAGCACAGCGTCAGGCCGAGCTTGCGGCGCAGACCGAAGCACAGCGCCAGGCCGAGATCGCAGCGAAAGAGGCTGAGATTGCCGCAGCTGAAGCTGAAGCGCAGCGCCAGGCAACACTCGCGGCCGAAGCCGAGGCCGCCCGCCAAGCAGAGATTGCTGCCGCGCAAGCCGAAGCCGAACGCCTTGCAGAGGAACAGCGCCAGGCCGAGATCGCCGCCGCTGAGGCGGAACGTATCGCTGCGCGCGAAGCCCAGATTGCCGCCGAAGAAGCACGCCGCGAAGCCGCACGCCTCGCCGAGATTGCCGCAGCCGAGGCCGAAGCGCAGCGTCTGACTGAGATCGCCGCCGCCGAGGCCGCAGAAGTAGCCAAACTGGGCGCCCGCATCCCCCGCCCCCGCAGCGAACAAGCCGCGGCGGCCTTCCTGCAAACGCAGCAACCGCCCGCGGTTCTGTCGACCGTCCCGGCCGCGTTGACCGTGACCACCGCAGAGGTGCCGCAACCGCTGACGCCGGTACGGCTGTCAGCCTTTGAGTTGCAAAACCCAAGGGGCGCCAGCGCTTTGGACACGCCCACACGCGATACCGGCGTGGCAGTCGACATCACGGTGCCTGAGAAGCCCTTGGTCAATGAATTCCTTGCCAGCGTCGGCACCATTGAGACAACAGATGTCTTGTCTGCCTGGTCTGTGGAACTGCCGTTCGGCGGCCAATCAGGGTCCAATGTCATTGCCCGCGTTGCAGATGTAGCCCCGGTCTGGGCGCGCGAGGGGGCACGGGTCACGGCCGTGAACGGCACGACTATCTCCCAGATTTCGGACATTAATCAGGTGCTGCGTGCGTCCGTCGATCCCGCGGACAAGACATCGCAGCAAGTCACTTTGACAGTTGCGCCAGCTGATGGCGCCCCGGCCACCGATGTCAGCTGGGAATTCCCGGTGGTGCAGGAAACCATCCTGCTTAACGGCCTGGAATTCCGCACCCACCACAACGGTGATAGCTGGACAACGATTGTCACTTCCGCGCCCGCGCAGTCCGACCTGCAGGAAGGCGATGCGCTGGTGGCTTTGATGTCGACCTCCGAACAACTCAACGAGCGCACATCGCTCATCAACGTCCTGAACCGCGAGCTTGGGAACGGCTCCAACGAATTCAGTTTCGCGGTTTCGCGCGAGGGGTCCATGTGGATTGCCTCCATGACCTATCTTGGCGGCGCCTGACACCGGCAATTCCGCCCGCACAGAAGGAACATTGTGATGAAATTTATCCGTGATCTTATTGCCCGCAAATCGGGGGCATCAAAGCCGGCCACTCCAAAGCCTGAAATAGTCGAAATGGAGCTTGGCAAGCCAGCAAGCCCGCTGTCCAACCTGAAGGCCGCGGCGCAGGATGACGTGTCCAACCCGGCCATTGCCGAGGTGCAGGCAGCAGAGACGGGTGCGATGAATTCGTCCGAAATTCTTGCCCGCATCAACGCCAAAACGGCACCCGACGCCGACAAGGCGGCTGACAATGCCGGATCGGTCAATATCTGGGATATGGATGACGCTGCGGAAGCGGCTAGTCCCGCCGCAGAACCTCCAGCACCCGAGCCCGAGGTTGCCCGCAAATCGCGCCGTCGCCGCAACCAGACCCGCGTGCTGGGTTTCAACCCTGCCTCGGACGTTGTGTCGATTTTCGACAAGGCTGAGACCAAAACCGCTGCTGGCCGGATGAAATTCCCGGTAGGTTGGGTGCTTGTCACTGACGGGCCCGGCCGCGGCGAGTGTTTTGCGCTGAGCGCTGGGATGAGCCAGATCGGGCGTGGCGAGGATCAAGCGGTCCAGCTTGATTTTGGCGACAACTCCATCTCCCGCTCGAACCATGCGGCCATTGTCTACGATTCCGAGACACACAAGTTCATGCTCGGCCATGGCGGCAAACAAAACATTGTCCGGCTGAACAATACGCCAGTGATTTCTAACGAAGAACTGTCGAGCGAGGACGAAATCAAAATCGGGGAGACCACATTGCGCTTCATCGCGCTGTGTGGCGAAAAGTTTAACTGGGGTGAAACCCCGGACGGAGAGGAGAGTGAAGATGTGGCGATCGCCTGAACCAAGATTTGACGTAGCCTCGGCGATTTGCCAGGGCGGCAGGGACTACCAGGAAGACGCCATCGTAACCGATTTTCCGTTTGGTACGGATACCGGGGTCGTTGTGCTCGCCGACGGTATGGGCGGCCATGCCGCAGGCGATGTCGCCTCAAAACTGGTCGTGACCGAGGTTTATTCCGAGCTGAAATTCCAAAGCGCCACCTTCGTGCAGAAGGAAAACGAGCTTCCCGCATTGATGGCTGAAGCCGCATCAGGGGCAAACGCGGCCGTGCGGGACCACGTCATTGACAACCCGGAAGTCATGGGGATGGGCGCGACCCTAGTCTCCCTCATCCTGGTCGAGAACCGCATGTACTGGATGTCGATCGGCGACAGCCCGCTTTACCACATGCGCTCTGGTAAGATGCAGCAGCTGAACGAAGATCATTCGATGGCCCCTCAGATCGATTTCATGGCCGCACAGGGGCTAATCGACGCGCAGACCGCGAAAGATCATCCGGATCGCAACTGCCTTACGTCGGTGATCCTTGGCGACAAAGTTGCCAAATCCGATTGCCCGGCAAAGCCTTTCAACCTTCAGGTTGGCGATATCGTCGTTGTCTCAAGCGACGGGCTGCAATACCTCGAAGAGGCCAAGATCCAGAAGATCCTGCACCGTTACCGCCGCCGCAAAAGCGCCGAGATTGCGGGGCACCTGCTGGAGGCCATTGAGGCCTTGGCAGACCCGGATCAGGATAATGTCTCCTTCGCGGTGATCAAGCTGAACCACAACAAACCGATGGAGCGTATGATCGCACCCAAGCCGGTCGACGCCGTGGACGAGCGGCAGACCCATGTGACGCGGGTGGTGACCCTCGAAGAGGTGAAAACTGACCCCGTCCAAGAGCCGGTAGGTGGGGGCGAACAAAATACCGCTGGCGAACCAAAGCCTAAAGTAGCCGTTGGGGCAGGGCGATGACCGACGTCTCTGATAGTCTGGCGGTCCTTGAAGACGCTATTGCGTCCGGCAAGCTCTCCGACCCCTTGGCAGATCAGGCGCGTGCGCTTGCGCAGCAGGTCAAGCAACCGGTCCGGGTCTCCGTGCTGGGGCTTCCGGGCACCGGTAAATCCCAGATCGTCAATATCCTGGCAGGCGATACGATCATCCCGCTGGGCGTCAGCCTTCCGGCCCTGCAGGTTACCTATGGCGACGTGGCTGAAGCGGAATGCACGCTTGCTGATGGCTCCAAGGTTACCGTCAAGAATGGCGATTTGGCCCGCGCGGCGGAACTGTCGCCAGCTTTTGTAACGGCCCGCTATCCTTTGCCGGCCTTCCGCAAGCTCTCGCTTCTGGAGGTCGCACCAGGGGCCGCACCGGAAAATCAACGGCGCGCCCTAAGTTGGGCGGCCAAGCGGACGGATTTGGCGATTTGGTGTACGGCCGGCCCCTTCGGCGAGGATGAGCAGGGCTACCTTGAGCTCATGCCCGATTTGGTTCTCGACCATTCCCTGCTTTTGCTGACGAAGGCGGATCAGCTTGCAGAGCAAGGCCGGTTGCCGGAGGTACTCGCTGCCACAAAAAACGCGGGTCGGGACTTTGTTGACACGATCCTACCAATCGATTGCGCCTCCGCGCTTGCGGCACGGGGCCCCGTGGGCCAGATCGACCGTGATATTCTGCGTGCAAGCGGCGCCATGGCGATGATTTCGAGCATTCGTAAGACGATAGATGCGGGCCGACAGGCGATGCTGGACAAGGTCGACGTGTTTCTCAACCAGGCGGGCCATACCGCCAAGCCGGCTGCTGAGCACGCAGCCCAGGTGGATGATGTTCTGGCCACACCCGTGGCT
Organism: uncultured Litoreibacter sp.; assembly: GCA_938030665.1. Classification (GTDB taxonomy): domain Bacteria; phylum Pseudomonadota; class Alphaproteobacteria; order Rhodobacterales; family Rhodobacteraceae; genus Litoreibacter. The sequence goes on from CALHHY010000024.1 coordinate 65,801, forward strand.
CAAGAACCGGCGGCGTTAAAACAAGCTGTTCCTCTTAGGACCACCGCTGAGACAGCAATCGCGCCGATGCCTGCCTCCGAAGTGGCGCCCGCTTTGGAAAACGTGCCGCTGAAACCTGCATCGCGCGAAATATGCGCGACGTCCATCAAGCAGCTGCAGGACGAAGGCAACTTCATGACTGGCATGCTGGCGGAGTCTGCGTTGGAGAGTGAGACGATCATCGACACCTGCGCTGACACGATCATTTGGCTGTCGGATTATCTGGACGAAGCCGGACCCGCAGGCGACACGGCGATGGATGCGGTGAAGGAACTGGCGTCAGAAGGCGCGGATCTGATCCAGCTTATCAAGCTGGAAAGCGGTGAAAATGTACCGGCAGACGCGCTGAGCCTCTTGGTGCAGCTACGCCAGGAATTACAGGCGGCATTGGCCGCTTGATGATGACGCGGGGCCAGCCCTCGCGTCATTCCTAGAAAGATCAAATTCTTGCCACAGAAAAGCCCGGGCGACGGGCGATTGTCTCCGATAACGGAACGATGGTGGGGCTTCTGGCAAGGTTGTTTTGCGCCAACCCCGTGAGGTCAAGACAGAGCGATAAAGGGTGACGGGATGAAGATGGAAGGTATCGAGGCGCCGACCGACGAGCAGGACGCCAACACGGAAACAGCAGTCGCCACAAGGCAGCTGCCACCTTTCGCCAATATCGGCTTGGGCAACATTGATGCCTTCAAGGAAAGCCTGCTGGATCTGGGTGACTCCCTTCTCGACATTGAGAGCTTTGGCGGACCGGAAGCGGCCAAGAAGGCCCAGAAACTTGTCCAATCCCTCAAGGATTTTGAACCATCGATCACGATGATCGGCCAGATTAAATCCGGCAAAACCTCGTTGGTGAACGCGATGGCGGGCCAGCCCGAGCTGCTGCCTGCTGATGTGAACCCCTGGACCTCGGTCGTCACGTCGCTGCACCTGAACGCCAAGCGTGAGGAAGACGATCCGATCGCCGCATTTCAGTTTTTTGACCAGAACGAATGGGACCACCTGGTCGAAAACGGCGGCCGCATTGGCGAGCTGTCCAGCCGGGCAGGGGCCGATGAAGAGCTGCAGAAAGTCCGCCAGCAAATTGCTGAGATGCGGGACAAGACGAAGGCCCGCTTGGGTAAAAAGTTCGAGCTGCTGCTGGGGCAATCGCACCAGTATCGTTACCTCGATGACGAGCTGATGCAGCGTTATGTCTGCATGGGGGACGATTTCGCAGACCCTGAAATGCAGGACCCGCAAGGTCAATTCGCCGATATTACCAAGTCCGCAGACCTTTACCTGGACGCCCCCGCGCTGCCGCTGCAGCTGTGTATCCGCGACACACCGGGCGTTAACGATACGTTCATGATGCGCGAGCAAATTACCATAAATGCACTGCGCGGCAGCCGCATTTGCGTCGTGGTTCTGTCTGCTTCACAGGCGCTCAGCTCGATGGATATGGGGTTGATCCGCCTGATCGCGAACGTCAAGGCGCGGGAAGTCATCATCTTCGTCAACCGAGTTGATGAGCTGGCCAATCCGGCGCGGGAAATCCCCGAAATCCGGGAATCGATCCTGAAAACGCTGGCCGACAACAACTCTGGCACCGATATGGAGCTGATCTTTGGCTCCGCCTATTGGGCGAATATGGCGCTTGAGGGCAAGATTGCCGATATCGCACCTGACAGCGCGGATGCGCTCCGCTCCTACGCAGCTGACAAATATGGCAATGATCCAGAAATCACGCCAGATCTAGTCTGGAAGCTGTCTGGTCTGCCCGCAATTTTCGAGGCGATTGGCGCCCGCATTGCAGAGGGAGAAGGCGCTGAGATGATCGCGACGGTCCGCAAACGTGCGCTCAACCACATCCAGGGCCTCAAGGCCTCCAGCAACGTGGTGTCCCTGCGTATGAAGGGCAATAGCCTGAAAATGATGGACCCCGCGCAGCTTGGCACCCGCCTTGATGAGATCGAGGTTCGTGCGGCGCAAGGTCTCAAAACGGAGATGGGGGTGATCATTGATGATTACCGCCGCCGAGTCGATCAATTGCACAAGCGCTTCCTTGACCGCGCGCTGGAAGCCCTGCTGCAACATCTTGAGACCCATGGCACGAAAGAGCCTTGGCAATATTCCCCTGATGGGCTGCGCATCCTTCTGCGGTCCAGCTACCAGTCCCTGCGCAAAAAGGCTGGAAAGTCCTGCAGTTCGTTACTGAATCAGGCGTCGGAAGAGATGACGGAGCTTTATAAGCAGTTGATTTCCATTGATGTGGACGGGTTTACCATCACCCCGCCTGGCGTACCCGAATACCCCCCTCCGGTAAGCCTTGGGCAAACGATTGCCTTGGATCTGCAAACCTCCTGGTGGAAAGGGTGGTGGCAGCGTCGCAAGGGCTACCGCGCCTATGCCGATGCCTTCTACGAGCTAATCGAGGCGGAGACCCGCCCGATCATCGAAGATATGAAAGTGCAGCAGGCCGAAGAGGTCATGCGCATTTCCAGCGACGTGCTGGATGATTTCCTGTCTGAGCAATGCGGCATTCTGACCGATGTGAGCCACAAATCGCAAATATCGGTAAGCGAGTTGAAAGATCTGTTCGGCATCACCGCCGAGGAGGAGCGCAACGCGCTGTTCCAGATATTGCTTGATGAGTTTTCCATCGATGGTGGCGTGCCCGCCGTTGAGGACGCGATCCCTGCGGTAACGTTCAGTTCCACGCGTCCGGCCCGCCCGGCCCGACCCGGCGCCTAGACGCAGCAAGAAAATACGGAGAACCGGAAGACATGACCCAGCAAGCTGCCCGCAAACCGCGCATCGCCCTTATGGGGGAATTCAGCGCCGGCAAGAGCACATTGTCCAACCTCCTGCTGGGATCGCGCCCTCTGCCAGAGCGTGTGACGGCGACCCGGCTCTCGCCCGTTTGGATGGCCGAGGGAACCCAGGACCCTTACCGGATCGACATTGACGGAAGCCGCGCGCCGGTCTCGCTTGACGCGTTGGAAGGTATCCCTGTCGATGAGACAAAAGTCATCCGCCTGTTTTTCGAAGCAGATATTCTGACCCTGTGCGACCTGATCGACTTCCCCGGCATTTCCGACCCGAATATGTCTTCGGAGGTTTGGCAGCGTATGGTGCCTGAGGTAGATGCCGTTCTGTGGTGTACCCACGCCACGCAGGCCTGGCGTCAGTCGGAGGCAGCGGCATGGGAAACCATCCCGTCAGAGATCAGGGAACGCTCGCTTCTGCTCGTGACAAAATATGACAAGCTGCTGACTGAAAAAGATAAAAAACGGGTTGTGACCCGGCTGCGGCATGAAACGAAGGGTCTTTTCAGTGAGATATTCCCTATCTCTCTAACTGGCGCTCTGTCCGCAGGCGAAGATTACGAGGCGTTTGAAAGAGCAGGTGGCGCGACTTTTCTGGAACATCTTATTCCGATGATTGACGCTTTGTCTGGTGAGGTGGCGGACCGGCCTGATGCGCTGATTCCGGCGCCTCCCGTCGTACCTGCTATCCTCACCGAAGTGGAAAGCGAGGCAGAAGACGCGGCGGATGTAGATCAACCCTCGCAACCTGATGAATTTGACTTCGGCAATGTCGCTTCGGCGATTGCAACCGACACGCCTGCCGCTGAAAGTGCAAATGTGCCAGAAAAGGTGGCCGAAACACAAACCGCCGAAACGCTCGTGGCCTCGGCCCTTTCTTTTGACGTGCCGGCGTATAATCCCGACGAATTTGTCGAAGATCTGGAAGACGCGCAGGAACCGGCTCCAAGCCCGTCCAACCTTCGCGCAACACCAGTGCCACAACCAGAGCCAACATCCTCCCGCCTGCATTTGCAGGAGATAGAACCTGCCGCTGCCATCTTGCCCCGCCGGGTGCGTCCCGCCGGTAATATGGCGCGCCCGAAGCGGCCTCCACGCCCGATGCCGGAGGGGTTTGCGGGCCCGAATGAGCGCGCAATACCGCGCAACGCGTCGCATCCGCAACGCGCGCAGGAACTGCGGTCGATTTTCGATGAAGGCGACGGCAAAGGCGCAGGCTGATCGCCGCGTCGACGAAAAATCTTCCCTTGATCCAAGGATTGGCGTACCCAAGTGCATAACAATAAGCAGGCATTGGGGCTAGCATGGTTCAGGACGCGCTTAACGCGGCATGCGCAGAGATAGAAGGATGCGAAACGATCGCATTTGTAGATTTATCGACCCGTATGGCTTTGATGACAAACCAACCAACATCCGAAAGCCAGGACGCTTTGGTAAAACTCGTAAATGAGGCTGTCGAAATGCTTGGCGAGGAGAGCACCGCATTGGTGGGCACCGGCGCGGGGTTCCATCTGTTTTTGCGCGCTCAGGCCGACCCGTCGGACGCGCTATGCTGCATCCTGAAACTTGGCAGTGACCTCAAGATCGCAATGCCGGTTTTGCGCGACTGCCTTGAAACTATCAGTAAGGACGGGGCCGCAGCATGAGCGACGACCGACAGCTTTCTCAAAAGCTGGCGGCCCTCACCGAGGAGCTGACTTTTGAAGACGGCGCGATGAAGATCGGCGTCGGCGGCAGTTCTGACGCAGTTGCGGATGTTTTACGGGTTATAGACACAACTGTTCTGTCTCGTGATCTTACCATTCGCATTGGCGATAGAACGGTTGTCTTGGGCGTCGGCGGGCGCCGGGTCAAAGTCCTTCTTGATGCAAGCACGGACTTGTCGCCAGACACGGCATTGATCGGTAAAACGTTACAAAAAGACGAAATTGCCGACATTGTTGAGCTAGGCGCGCTGTTGTCGCGACTGACAGCGCACAGCGGAAGCCTGCTGGCGCGCCGTGACCCGGCGACCAGGGTCATGGCCCAGACTGATATGGGCGTTTCTGTGGCGCAAATGTCCGAATTGTGGCAGGTTGACCCTTTTGCGGAACGGCTGACAGGGATGGCAAAGTTTCTATCCGTTTTGGGGTCCGCAAGCCTGGCGACAGCGCAGGTCGCGGCGAGCGGGCAAGCCGAAGGTTTTAAAGGCGACACCGTTTTGCACAAAGCGATGAATGCGGCTTTAGACGCGCGCGTGCGGCCCGCACTCGCCTCGCAAAATAGCAAATATTCCAAAGAGCAAGCGCATCGTTTGCTGAGCTTTTCCGGCGCTTTGAAAGAGGGGGCGGTGCTTAGCTCTGTTGAACTTGAAGGCCACCATATCTTGGTGGCCACAGCAGCCGACAGCTGGCCTAAGCTTGCCGCCGCATGGGCGGCCAGCGCGCCCTAACAGAGCCGTCGCAGATTGTGTTGAAATTAGGCGCGAGCGCAATGATATCTAAAAGTTGCCAAATTTTAAACGAAATCTCTCGATATCAACACTGCCGTTAGGCGTGTCCCTATGCTGCTTGGTTGCGCGGCCTGGGTCAGCGTGAGCACTTGCCGTCCAGAGCAGTTCGGTGAGCACCTTTGAGAGTAAATTGAGGACAAAAACATGACCTTTACGATTAACCCCTTCGGACGGAAGGCTGCGACGGCCCTCGTAGCCCTTGCTGCAAGTGCCCTCCCAATTGCTGTTTTGGCCGATGAGGTCACCCTAAAGTCGGCCGATGGCACCGTAAATATCGTTGGGGAATTCATCGACTACACAGACAATAACTACGTTATTCGCACTGGGTTGGGCGATTTGCGGATTGCAGGTTCCCGGGTAAGCTGCTTTGGCGACGCCTGTCCCGAATTTGACGTAAACACGGCAGACGTCTACATCGCAGGGTCCGAAACCGTTGGTCTTGGTCTGATGCCGCTGCTGATGTCCGGATACGCTTCTTTCCTTGACGCTGAGGCCACCATGGAAGCCTCGGAGAATGGCACCGAAGTTTTGGCCACACTTGTCGGTGACGGAGGTTTCGGGGACGACATTGGCAGCTACAGTGTCAGCTCCACGAACTCCAGCGACGCCTTCGCCATGCTCAACTCCGGTGAAGCAACCATCGGGATGTCGGCGCGCCGCATCCTGCCCGACGAGGCTCGCGCGTTGAAAGCCAATGGTGCCGGCAACATGATCAGCCCCAAGCAGGAACATATCGTCGCGATCGATAGCATCGTCGTCATTGCCCATCCGTCAAATGGGGTGAACCGTCTGACGATCGAGCAGCTGCGCGACATTTACGCCGGTGAAATCACCAACTGGTCCGAAGTTGGCGGCACCGACACCCCGATTACGCTGGTCAGCCGGCAAGCGGATTCAGGCACGCGTACGGTTTTTGAAGCTCGGTTGTTTGGCGATGAAGAACCGGCATCCGGCGTTCCCGCGAGCATCGCAGGCGACAACAACTCGGTTGCTGAAATGGTCAACTCGAACGAAGGCGCTGTCGGCTATGTGGGTTACGCGTTCCAGCGTGGCGCGAAACCGTTGGCCGTTGTTAACGAATGCGGGATCGAGACCACGCCAGACGATTTCTCTGCGAAGACAGAAGAATATGTGTTCCAGCGCCGGATGTATCTCTACAGCCGCGAAGACACGCTACAGGAAACGGCCAAGGATTTCATCGACTACTCGCTCTCTTCTGAGGCTGATGGTGTGATCTTGAAGGCCGGGTTCATCGACCTTGGCGTCTCGTCACGTCCGCAGCCGCTGGACAGTGACCGCGCGCGGGCGCTGTTGGATCCCGAAGCGGATGCGTTCGAAGGCGGTGTCATGCGCGAAATGCTTGGCAAAATGGTCGATTATGACCGGCTGTCGACCACGTTCCGCTTCAAGACCGGTTCGTCTCGCCTGGATGAGCGTGCTCCTTTGGATATGGCCCGCCTGACCGACTATCTGCAGGAGGTACCTGCAGGTACACGCGTCACTTTCGTTGGCTTTACTGACAGCATTGGTGCCTTTGCCAGCAACCGCTCCCTGTCTGAAGGCCGGGCGGAAGAGGTCAAACGCGCCGTCGCAGCATTTGGCGGCGAGCGTCTGTCTCACGTGGAGTTCGACCATGCCGGTTTCGGTGAAATTGCCCCTACGGGATGTAACACAAACGAAGCGGGTCGCGCCAACAACCGCCGCGTCGAAGTGTGGATCGGCAAGTCTGAGAACAGCTAGACTGACCCCCCCAGAACAAAGAACGGTAAAGGCAGGGTCTCTCTCCCTGCCTTTTTCAATTTTGTGGCTTTGATTGGATTTTAACTATTTTGGCGGCCTTCTGTCAGCTTGATTTGGGGCGGCAACGGGATCTTAAGATCTGGTTCGCTATTACCGTTACATGCCTGTCGCCACAGTCCTCCAGCCCTCGATATCGCAGGCGCCCCCAAGCTTACCCCGAGACGGTTGGAAGCTGATCCACGTCGTGATCATCATCCTATCCCTTATGATGACGATAACGGCCTATCAAGTTTCCAAACGGCAAATCGACACTCGGATCGAAGCTAGGTTCTACGCTGAGGCGGAGCGGGTGATCGACTTGCTTGTTGAGCGTATGGGAAAATATGAAGACGCATTGTGGAGCGGAGTTGCCAGCATTGACGCACGCGGCGGGGATATAGACTTGCCAGAATGGCGCATCTTCTCCCGAAGCCTGAGGTTGGAAAAACGATATCCCGGAATTAACGGCATCGGAGTGATCCATTTTGTCAAGAATGACGCGGTGCCCGATTATCTGGCTGAGCGGATATCCGACGATCCTGATTTCGAGATCTATCCGCTGCATGAACATGACGTCTTTATGCCCATATCTTTTGTGGAGCCCGAAATGACAAATGCTGCGGCATTTGGTCTGGACGTCGCCCATGAAACAAATCGCCGCGAGGCGGCGCTTGAAAGCCGAGATACCGGGTTAGCCAGAATTACTGGCCCAATTGTCTTGGTACAGGATGAGAAACGCACCCCCGGCTTCCTGTTCTACGCGCCTTTCTATGACGGCGGGATGCATGACACATTGGCGCAAAGGCAGCAGCGCGCCCTCGGTGCTGTCTATGCTCCTTTCGTGGTACAGAACCTTATGGAGGGGCTCCTCGACAAAGACCAACGCAGCATCAGGTTGATGGTTAAAGATCAAGGTCAGTTGCTTTACAATGAACTTGATATCCAAGACGTCGACACTGATCCTAACCCCATGTTTCGAGGCGCTTTCGAGGTCGCCCTACATGGCCGTCTTTGGAAACTCGACGTGGAAACGAACAATGAATTCCGCGTCAACAACACCTACGCTCAGCCTAAATTGGTCTTGGCTGCCGGCTTGGTCATTGAAGCTCTGATCATCGCGCTCATTGCCCAGATGGCCCGAACAAACCGCCAGGCTGTGTCTTATGCAAATCGCCTCACCTCCCAACTTCAGGATGAACGCAATCAACTTGTAGTCACGAATAAAGAGCTTGAGCAGTTTTCCTATGTTACCTCACACGATCTGAAAAGTCCAGTTCGTGGTATTGGTGGGCTTGCGGATATAATTCGCGATGACCTTAGCGAGGTAGGTGATGAAATACCAAATAGGGAACGGATTTTCTGGAACCTAAGTCGCATTCAACAACGTGTGAGTCTGATGAACAGGCTAACAGATGGCATTATTGAATTTTCTCAAGTAGGGTATATGCCCGAAAAAGGTTCCCTTTGCATCCAGTCGATAATCGAAGATGTTCGTCATACGCTTGGTGTTCATAGCCAATCGCTAGACGTCGAAACAAGCATCGATGTAATCAACTATGATGCGAGTAACTTTAAAAGAATTATTTTTGTGCTGGTTGAGAATTCAGTTAAGCATCACCATAATCTCAGCGAATTAAAAATAAAGATAAAAATCAATCAGAGCGACGAATTTTTCAATGTCAGTATTGAAGACAATGGCCCAGGTATAGATCCAAGATTTCATGGTCGGGTTTTCAATCTTTTCGAAACTCTTGATGGGCAGCATAATACTGAACGAACAGGACTCGGTCTTGCCATTGCAAAGAAATGCGTTGAAAGAAACGGTTCCAGAATTGATCTCGTTTCAACGCAAGGCAATGGTGCGACGTTCTCATTTAAATGGCCATCAAGCCCAATATCGAAAGATTTTTTAGGTGGCAAGAGGGCCGCGTAATGGAGAAGGCAAAAATGAATATTCTACTTGTCGAAGATAACGATCTTGACGTTGAGTTGCTCTTGCGAGGGCTTAGAAAGGTCGATGCCTCAGGTGAAGTGCTTCGCGCACGTGACGGAATAGAAGCGCTGGAGATGTTGCGACGCTCCGATGCTAATTTACCGGAGCCATTTGTCATTCTTCTTGATGTCAACATGCCCAGAATGGGTGGGCACGAGTTCTTGAGTGAGCTGCGTGAAACCGAAGGTATATGCGATAGTCGCGTGTTTATGTTAACCACATCAGCAAGCCAAATCGATATATCCAGAGCCTACAGCAAACACGTAAGCGGCTATTTGGTCAAGCCTAGCACTTCTGTCGACTTGAAGAAGGTTCTGCTTACCTTGAAAGGCTTTTGGGAGAGTTGCGAAAACCCACGAGGGGGTGCTTCCGCATATGGGTAACCGACTAAATTGGCGGAATTAATGCGTCCGCACTCTAAGTGATCTTTCGAATTTCTTTGAGTTTTGGAGAAGCATCTTTGTAAAAGTGTTGGGAATATCTAGAAATGACTTCCGATTTTGACAAGTTTATCTACTTAATCAGTCACGACGTCGGACAATGCGCGCGAGCGCTATCCGAGTTGCCCGAGTGGGTTCGTGAAGATCTGAATGAATACCATTCAGATGCACTCATTGTCGTAGAATCCAATCTCACCCTCATGACGAATCATGCCCGTAGGCTTACGCAGATGCTTGAGGACCTGTTGGTTTTTTCTCGTATTGGGCGTGTAGAGAAGGACCTTGTTGTAACAGCGGATGAGTTGGTTTTAGGTATGCGGGAAGCACTAGATAGGTATGGTCATACATATAAATTGGAGTGTAAGGTTGAGGGAAGCACTGCCTTTCCGGACACTATTAAAATGGTCTCTGAGGCGCTTTTGTCAAATATCGAAAAGCATTGTGATAGATGCGACACTCAAGTTGTTGTTGAAATTTCGGACGTTGGACAGGATGTGAGATTTGAATTTCGAGACAATGGTTGTGGTATTCCGGCTGAACACCATAGTCGCGTTTTTGAACCAATGACGACGCTACGACCTCGTGATGAAGTAGAGGGTTCTGGTATGGGGCTGGCAATTTCCAAGAAGGTGATTGAACTTTTTGGAAAGGAGATTGCCCTAGGAGACGGAATTGATGGAGGGGGGCTGGGCGTATTTTTTACAGTACCGCGCCGCGAGACTATTTCTGTGGCTTGAAATTTTTGGTGCGTTTACTCTTAATTTTCTTATATCGATCACAAGGTTATCACAGTGTTTAAGTTGGGAGTGAAGCAGGTATGACCCGAAGAATTGAAGCTGAAAGTAATACGATCGGCGTTTCAGGGAAAATACTTGAGACACTTGTCGTAGATGATTGTGAGTTCGACCGCCGCCGCATTCGGAGGTTTTCTAATCAAACTAAATTGCCGATATCTTTGAGCGAAGTATCATCGCTTGCGAGCTTGAAGGAAGTCGTCTGCCAGCGCCATTTCGACTTAATACTTCTTGACTATCACCTAGCCGATGGAGATGGATTTGATGGTCTTGATATTATTCAAAATAGCCCATTTCAGAAAAACGCAGGTGTTATCATGGTGACAGGTGATGGTCATACGGATACTGCAGTATCCGCCTTTAGAAAGGGGTATCATGACTATGTTTCAAAAGGTAACTTGACGTCAGAGATTGTGCGCGATGCCATGCTGCGTACGCTCAATACTGTTTCAGAGTTGCAGTATCGGAATTTATCGACGGAACAATTTAGTAGTGATGTGCGGAAATCTGTAATTCAATCGTTGCGCGGTGCAGAATCGCAAGAAGCGTTAAAGGAAATGATGAGTGAGCTCACTCAAAAAATGCGAGATGATCTGAAATTAGAGCAAGACAATGCTTTAGGTGGGCTATTTCTGTTTTCAGAGGAAGATGATCAGTTTAATTTCAATGGTTAGGTTGCTGGTTATCAGAGGTGGTCCAGTAGTTCCCGGTTTTTAGATGGGTGATGTGCCCCGAGTTTCCTAGGGTCAGGACCCATTGATTTCCGCTTGGCTGCATGATTCACGGTTCAAAAACGAGCGGTGAACATGTCTGATTTATTCTGGCTGACTGACGCGCAGATGTCGCGTCTTGAGCCCTTCTTTCCCAAGTCCCATGGCAAGCCACGTGTTGATGACCGGCGCGTATTGAGCGGGATTATCTTTATCAATCGCAACGGGTTACGCTGGCGTGACGCGCCTGCTGCCTATGGCCCGCACAAGACACTCTACAATCGCTGGAAGCGGTGGAGCCACAAAGGCATCTTCGCCCGGATGATGGTAGGTCTGGCCGCGGATCACGGTGAAGAGAAGACAGTGATGATTGATGCCACGTACCTGAAGGCACACCGCACAGCGACCAGTATGGGCGTCAAAAAAGGGGGCGCGGACGTCTGATTGGGCGTACCAAGGGCGGCATGAACACAAAGTTGCATGCCATCTGCGACAGTCAGGGGCGGCCGCTCAACCTATTCGTCACTGCCGGGCAGGTCAGCGATTACATCGGCGCACGTGCATTGGTGAGCAGCTTGCCCAAGGTGGACTGGTTGCTTGGAGATCGTGGGTATGACGCCGATTGGTTTCGAGAAGCGTTGAAAGACAAGGGGATACGCGCGTGCATCCCTGGCCGCAAACAGCGAAAGAAACCAGTGAAGTACGACAAGCGTCGCTACAAACGACGTAACCGGATTGAGATTATGTTCGGCAGGTTGAAGGATCGGCGACGTGTAGCGACCCGATACGACAGGTGCCCGAAGGTCTTCCTCTCAGCAATCGCACTTGCTGCATTCGTAATCTACTGGCTATGAGTCCTGACCCTAGACGCCTGCCTTGTTCAGTTTCTTCTGTTTTGTTTGATAGTCAATTGGTGACAGCATGCCGTTTTTGGTGTGCTTTCGGGTCGGGTTGTAGAACATCTCAATGTAATCGAACACGTCCTGCCTTGCAGCGTCGCGTGTCAGGTACGTCCGCCGCCTGATCCGCTCACGTTTCAGCAGGTGGAAGAAGCTTTCTGCGACCGCGTTGTCATGACAATTTCCGCGCCTGCTCATGCTTGCATCCAGATTGTGTTTAGTGAGAAACGATTGCCACTCTTTGCCAGTGAACTGTGATCCTTGATCTGAGTGGATCAGGACTCTGTGCTCTGGTTTGCGCCGCCAAACAGCACTCAGCAACGCTTGCAGTGCCAGGTCTGATGTCATGCGTGACTGCATCGACCATCCGACCACACGTCTTGAGAATAGATCAATCACAACGGCGAGATATGACCAGCCCTCATGCGTCTTGATGTACGTGATGTCTGTCACCCAAACCGTATCGGGCGCATCAACTTCGAATTGGCGATCCAAGGTGTTGTCAGCAACAACAGAAGGCTTGCCCCCATAACGACCAGGGCGGCGTCTGTAACCGATCTGCGCCGCAATGCCCGCATGGCTGGCCAAACGTGCGACACGGTTCTCTGAGCAGGTCTCGCCAGTATCGCGCAGGTCATCGGTCAACTTGCGATACCCATAGACCTTGCCACTATCAGTCCACGCCCGTTGGATCAGCTCTGTCAGGCGCGCATCTTCTTGTGCACGCAGGCTTAACGGTTCCTTAACCCATGCATAGAACCCGCTGAAATGCACAGCTAGCACGCGACACATCGACCGCACAGAAAACTCTGAACGGTGAGCCTCTATGAACGCGTACTTCACTGAGACTCGCGCGCGAAGTACGCGGCCGCCTTTTTTAAGATTGTCCGCTCCTCGGTCACCCGCGCCAGTTCGCGCTTCAGCCGCTTGATCTCAGCAGCCTGTTCCGCAACCTCCGATCTAACAACCGGCGACTTCGCAAACTGCGCCTTCCAAGTGTACAGCGACTT
>CALHHY010000025.1 GCA_938030665.1 uncultured Litoreibacter sp.
GGCCAGACCTCGAGGCTGTCGCCGCGGACCCGGAACGCGCCGCGCTGAAACGCCTGATCATTGCGTTTGTATTGCTGGGCCACCAAGTCAGCCATGACCTTGCGCTGGTCATATTCCTGCCCGCTATGCAGATCCTGCGTCATCGCCCCGTAGGTTTCGACGCTGCCGATGCCGTATATGCAGGATACGGAGGCCACGATGATCACGTCATCTCGTTCCAGCAGGGCGCGGGTGGCGGAGTGGCGCATGCGGTCGATCTGCTCGTTAATCTGGCTTTCTTTCTCGATATAGGTGTCGGAGCGGGCGACATAGGCCTCGGGCTGATAGTAGTCGTAATAGCTAACGAAATACTCCACCGCATTGTCCGGGAAGAATCCTTTGAATTCGCCGTAAAGCTGGGCTGCCAGTGTTTTATTGGGGGCCAGAATGATGGCGGGGCGCTGCGTTTCCTCGATCAGCTTGGCCATGGTAAAGGTCTTGCCGGTGCCCGTGGCCCCCAGCAACACCTGATCCCGTTCGCCCCCCTTTATCCCCGCTGACAGCTCCTTGATCGCGGTCGGTTGGTCGCCCGCCGGCTCGAACTCCGTCTCCAGCTTGAAGAGTTTGCCACCTTCCAGCTTCTCGCGCGTTTTCACGTCCGGCGCCGGGTTGCTCAGAATCTCTTGTTGCGCGGGCATGGCTTCGGGGGAGTTATTGTGCATCTGCGGCTCCAAAAAGCGGGTCCCCTATAGATGACCGCTTTGACCACGGCTTCAAGGCGGAACATGACAGCCGGCACGGCTTAGCACATGCTTCACCATGTCATGTTCATCCGCTGACCGGCTACCCTCAACGCCCGAATCCGGGGCACAGGGGCCTCAATGAAGGTTGCCTCAGGCCAGTTGCGGCAGGGGAGCTTTTCTCTATAGGTTGCCAGGGCCAGTGTCGTGTTTCGATCCAAACCCGTTCGAACGGTGATTGAAAACCTTACCGAATACGACAGGAACACAGGGTTATGAGAGTGCTATGCTGAAGAAACTAGTTACAGCCGCAAAATTACAGTTTCTTGACCCAGTTTCTCGCAGAGTGAAGACCGAGAAACTGACGTATCTAAGCCATTCCAAGCTACGTAGCCTCAACGCATGTTTGAAAGAACTTGAGGCACGTGATGTCGTCGGCGATTTCTTTGACCTGGGAATCGCGCTTGGCGGTTCGTCGATCATTCTTGCCAAAGCCAAAGGAACGCGCCGTTTCTCCGGGTATGATGTATTTGGCATGATACCACCACCGGGCGACGCAGACGCCGCTGACACCCATGAGCGGTACAAGGTGATCACTGGTGGTCGCTCCAAAGGGATCGATGGAGATGTGTATTACTACGGGTATGACGCCCAGCTTTACGATCGCGTGGTTGCAAATTTTGCTTCGTTTGACCTCGATGTGGACGGTGAAGACATTTCGCTGCACAAGGGACTTTTCGAAGACACGTTGAAGCTTTCTGACGATGATCGCGTGGCTCTGGTTCACATCGACTGCGATTGGCATGACCCTGTACAATTCTGTCTTCAAACCGTCGCGCCCTACCTATCAAAGGGCGGGTTAATCATTGTTGATGACTACAACGACTATGAAGGATGCCGGAAAGCGACTAACGAGTTTCTGGCGACCAACCCGTCATTCCGACTTCGGCGCAGCCGTCCACATGCAATTATTGAACGCGCATAGGCGGGGTTTGGCGGAAATTACTGTCATTCAGGCTTGTTTTAGTAGGCCAAGCCTTGGTATCCAAACCGCATCTTGAGGAAAGACCGACCATGCGCGCACGAATTTACCAACCGGCAAAGACCGCCATGTCCTCCGGGCAGGCCAAAACCAAAGGCTGGATTCTGGAATTCGTCAGCGAAACCGCACGTGATGTCGACCCTTTGATGGGTTGGACCTCCTCCGGCGACACGCAGGCTCAGGTGCGTCTGTCCTTCGCCAGCAAGGAGGCTGCGCTGGAATACGCGCAGGAAAACGGTATCGATGCGGTCGCGACCGAACCAAAGAAGCGCAAGCCGGTGATCCGTCCAGGCGGGTATGGCGAGAACTTTGCGACGAACCGCCGTGGAGTTTGGACCCACTAGCGGCGCAGAGCCTCGGCTTGCCTAGGGTCCGGAATTTATAAACAGTCCCGATTTTAACAGACGTCCGCTCAAGGCGCTTTTTTCTTGCGCTCGGCTTTTAGCTTGGACTGCGGTCGATTGTGGAGCCGATTCACGCATTCTTTCGACTAAAATTATCCAGATAGCGTTGGTTTGGATTAGGATTTCGTTAGGCCAACTCGGGTCAATTCGGCTCACCTAAAGCATTTGGGTGAAGACGGGTGGAACACTTCTCTTCAGGTGTCAGAACGGCATTCGCTCCGCAATACGCGGAATAAAAGTTACGACGTCGAAGGCGTCACAGTGAAGGAACTACAATGTCAAGTATTCTGACAAATAACGGCGCCATGGTCGCGCTGCAGACCCTCAAAAGCATCAATGCCGATCTGAATAAAGTGCAGGCGGAAATCTCCACCGGTAAATCCGTGGGCTCGGCAAAGGATAACTCGGCCCTTTGGGCGATCTCCAAAGTGATGGAGTCGGATGTTCAGGGCTTCAACTCGATCTCTGAAAGCCTCTCCCTCGGCGAGTCAACCATCGCAGTGGCACGTCAGGGCGCGGAAACCACCACCGACCTTCTGACAGAGATCAAGGGCAAAATCGTTGCCGCACAGGAAGAAAACGTCGATCGGGAGAAGATCCAGACGGATATCGACGCGCTCGTCGCGCAAATCGGCTCCGTTACAGGTGCGGCCCAGTTTAACGGTTTGAACCTGCTGAAAGGCACTGAGGATCTGAACGTTCTGGCCTCATTGGACCGGCAGGAGTCCGGCCAGGTTACCGCGAATAACATCACAGTCGCACGGCAGGACCTGTCAACGGATGCCGGGGTCTATGGTACGGGGACGGCACTCAGCGCCAATGCTGTCGCCAGCGCGGGACCGATTGCCAATACCGGAAACACCGAAGCGATTACCTTTGCGACGGATGCCGATACCTCCGGGAACACCTTTGAAATTACGGTTGGTGGGTCGACTCTGACATTCGCAGCGGGCGATTTTACCGGTAACCAGGACGCTGCAGTCACAACAGTTGCAGCGGCTATCAACGCTCTTGGGCTGGAGGGGATCAGCGCGAACGATAACGGTGCTGATCTGGAGATCACCTCCACCCGTGCCTTCGAAGATGTCGAAGTATCCTTCACCGGTGACGCCGCCACCCCGGGCAGCGTAACCGTCGGCGAACGTGCTGAAAACGTTACCTTCTCCAACGTGGCTCAAGTGAACGAGGGTGACGGGTATCGCATCACCGTCGGCTCTACCGTCGCAACTTATGTTGCCGGCAAAGGTGAAACCTTCGAAGATGTTGCGAATGGTCTGAAAACAGCGATTGACGCCGCAGAGATTGACGGTGTGACAACCCAAGTCACCACCGATGACACCGGTGCTCAGGTTCTGAAAATCGACAATGACAGCGCAACCGCCATCACCACTTTCACCGCTGTTGGTGCCGCTGGCGGTGAAGCCTCGGGCGGCCTATTTGGCCTCGACGCCGTTGACGTAACCAGCAACAGCGGCGCGGATGCCGCCCTGGCCAATATCGAGGTTCTGATCCAGAACTCCATCGACGCTGGTGCTGAATTTGGCTCGGCTCAGGGTCGGATTGAAATTCAGTCCGAATTTGTGAGCCAGCTGACTGACTCCTTGAAATCGGGTATCGGCACGCTGGTTGATGCCGATATGGAAGAAGCATCCGCTCGCCTGCAGGCTTTGCAGGTACAGCAGCAGCTTGGCGTACAAGCCCTGTCGATTGCGAACCAGGCGCCGCAGAGTATTCTTTCTCTCTTCCGGTAAGTTAAGCGGGCGAAGCGCGGTTGAAAGCGCTTCGCCCTTCATACTCTAAAAGGAGTAGAGAATTGTCTGCATTGCAACTCGCCCAAGCCGCATATTCGAATCCGCTTGCCGCCACAAAAACCGACAGAGCGCTCGAATTTGATGTTATCGCCGCAACCACAACCAAGCTCCGCGCCGTCCAGGCTGAAGATACAAGCTATCCTCAGATTGTCAGTGCCGTTGATACCAACCGACGCATGTGGAGCCTGATTGCGTCATCAGTCTCAGACTCAGAGAATACATATCCTAGCGATTTGAAAGCCGGCTTATTCTATCTCTTTGAATATACAAATCACGTAAGTCGCAGAATCCTTTCTGGCGAAGCAACAGTTGACAGCCTGATCGACATAAACACCTCCATCCTACGCGGCCTGAAGGGTCAGGTCTCGCAATGACCGGCCTCGTTCTCAAGCTCGGACCGAAAGAGCGTGTTTTGGTAAATGGTGTAGTTATCGAGAACGGGGACCGTCGCAGTCGAATGAATATCCTGACCCCCAATGCAAAAATTCTTCGCCTCCGCGACGCACTACACCCGAACGAAGCGAACACACCTTTTCGACGTGTGTGCTATGTTCTTCAACTGATCCTTACCGGAGATGTTGAGGATAGCGAAGGAAAGAAACAAGTACTTCTTGGTCTCAATCAGCTTTCTCAAGCGATGGTGAACACACCAACGCATGACGAGATTTTGGCAGCCATACGGTTGGTCGAAGGAGATAAAACCTATGCCGCTTTAAGACTCATGCGAAGCCTGCTGCCAAATGAAGAACAGCTACTGAGGGCTTGAGATGACTTTTGTTCCGGTATTGCCCATCAGCGGACTGGCGGGTTGGGAGTTTTTGAAAAGAACCGATAGATTGCAACGGGATGCGTTCGAGGGTTCGACCACAATCAAAAATGACGTCGATCATTTTGTAGAGAATTTTCCGCGAATCAACAGCAGTGATGAGCTTCTTGATGATCGAAGGCTTTTGAGCGTTGCATTGGGCGCTTTTGGGCTTGAAGAAGACATCAATAATAAGTTCTTCATCAAAAGGATAATTGATGACGGCACCACTGATTCAACTGCCCTTTCCAACGTCCTTGCAGATAAACGCTATAGAGATCTGGCAGCGGCATTTGAGAATGCCGATCGCTTCACTCAACCAATAGAGTTTGCAAAGCGGATAGCTAATAAATTTGTATCTCAGTCCTTTGAAACGGCAGTCGGCGAACAGAACAATGACTTTCGGCTTGCGCTAAATCTAACAAGAAAGTTCGCGGAAATCTCAGACAGAGATACTTCGAATGATACAAAATGGTTCTCAATAATGGGTAACCCACCCCTTCGTGCCATCTTTGAAGGAGCACTTCGCCTTCCTTCATCCATAGGATCAGCACCTATTGACAGTCAATTGAACTTCTTTCGAGATCGAGCCAGATCGATACTCGGAACTGACGACGTTTCGGAGTTAGCTACTTCGCAAAAACAGGAAGAAGTCATTCGAAATTTTTTACTGCAAAAACAGGTTTCGAGTAGTATTGCCAGTTCGCCGAGTGCCACCGCACTTGTTCTTCTTCAAAACAGCAATCAGAGCCTCTCTCTTTTCTGAGGCGCCGCACGGATAATACCGGCCAGTTTCTCCTGATGGCTAATGCTATCTGCGATTTCTTTCTCCTCTCCATTGGCTAAAAACGTTTCCAGTTTTGGACGCAACATGATTGCTTTGTCTATCATCGTATCTGCACCCGATTTATACAAACCCGCCTGGATCATTAATTCTGCATCCTTGTAAGTGGCCAATACTGACCGTGCTTCAGCAACCAATGATTTCGTTTCGTCATCAAGAGCTTTGTCAAAACTGCGTGACACAGATCTGAGCACGTCAATTGCTGGAAAGCGGCCGCGCTCGGCGATGGCACGGTCCAAGATGACATGACCGTCAAGCACCCCTCTCACAAGGTCTGCAACAGGTTCCTCCATATCGGACCCCGCTACCAAGACCGAGAAGATAGCCGTGATATCACCCTCTCCTTCGGGCCCGGGGCCCGCACGCTCACATAGTCCCATAACGGTTTGCGATGTCGAGGCAGGATAACCATCCAACGCCGCGGCCTCACCGCCAGCGACTGCGATTTCACGGTGCGCATCGCAAAATCGGGTCAACGAGTCCGCAAGGAACAGCACATGCGCGCCCTGCGATCTCAAAAATTCCGCGATTGCCATAGCCGTCCAGGCTGCACGGCGCCGTTCGATAGGTGACTGATCAGATGTCGCTGCAACGACCACGGCCTTTTTCAAGCCTTCGGGGCCTAGTGTGTCTTCGACAAACTCCCGCACCTCACGGCCACGTTCACCGATCATGGCAATGACCACATAATCCGCTGCGACGCGCTGCGCGAGTTGCGCCAAAAGGGTCGATTTTCCAACCCCCGAGCCTGCAAAAAGCCCAATCCGCTGGCCTCGGACAATCGGCAAGAACGTATTCAACACCGAAAATCCGGTCTCCAAGCGCCCCCCAAGACGTCGCCGCTGAGTTGCATTGGGCGGGGTGGCCCTTATTGGTTTCGGGAAATGACCCTTAGGAAGTGGCTTACCATCCAACGGCCGCCCATAGGCGTTCAGCACCCGACCGACCCAACTCAGATCAGGTTTTATTGCGCTTTCACCGATAAATTGCACCCTGTCACCGATTGCAACACCCTGCATCCCACCTGATAGCAGAACGTGAAGTTCTTGCGCCGATAAGGAAAGCACCTCGCCAAAATTCGCCTGATCTTTGCTGACTGTTTTGACGATATCGCCAACTCTCGCCAAACCGGACAGTCCACTTACCTTGATGAGGCCCGCCTCCGTCCCGGTAACAAATCCAAAACGGCCAACCGCGTTGATGTCTTCAAGGTCACCGATCAACGGTGCGAAGCTCGATACGTTCATCGGTAGTGATCCTTTTGTGTTTGCGATTACGGTTTCTAAAGGAATCACCCTTAATTGTTCGTTGAAACCAATCGAGGGAGAAGCCCCGATGTTTACATCACTGGACGTCATACAGTCGGCGCAAGCCATGTCTCGCCACGCGGCGAAACAGCAGGCGATAGTGGCCGAAAATATCGCGCATGCTAACACACCCGGGTTCAAGGCGATGACGATGCCCGCCTATCAACCCGACGCAACAGGCATGGCACAAAACACAGGCCGCGCCGGATCGCGCGACAAGCATTTTCTGATTGCGCATGCCGCCCCCTCCACAACCGCTGAACGAGATGCCGAGGCCCAACTATCCCCAAATGGCAACTCTGTATCGATTGAAACCGAGATGCTGAAGTCCATCGACGCGGAGCGTCAGCACAAACGCGCAATGACCGTCTACCGATCAACGCTTACCATTCTTCGCGCAAGTATCGGGCGATCATAAGTCATGAATGATTTGAGTAAATCTTTAATGATGGCGGCCAGCGGCATGAAGGCTCAGGCGTCCCGGCTGCGCTTGGTTTCTGAAAATATGGCAAATACGGATACCCCCGGTTTCAGAAGGAAAACCGCTTCTTTCGAGCAGGAACTTGCCAAACTGGAAACAATGGGTGCAGTTAAACAGGGTCGCGTCCGGTTAGACCAAAGTGAGCTGACACGAAAATACGACCCATCCCACCCAATGGCGGATGACACCGGATATTACGACGGGTCAAACGTAAATATCATTGTTGAAATAGCAGATGCGCGCGAAGCGCAACGCAGCTACGACGCCAACCTTAAAATGTTTGAGCAAACGCGGAAGATGTCTTCCTCGGTCCTCGACCTTCTTCGCCGCTAGGAACAGATATGGACATTTCCTCACAATTCGCCGCACAAAATTACGGTGCGCTAAAACCCGCGACCGCCCCTCAGGAAGGGGCCGGCTTGGCGGCCGCCGCAAAAGATTTTGCGGCCGTCATGCAACAAGGGGAAATGGCGGCTCAGCAGGCAGTCACGACCGGTGTCGATCCGCATACCCTCGTTGAAGCGCTTGCCCAGACAGAACTTGCCGTCCAGACCGCCGTGGCGGTCCGTGACAAGGTCGTTGAAGCATATCAAGAGATTTTGCGGATGCCGGTATGATGCGCGAAGCGGAGTTTTTCGACATTTTGCGGGCTGCCCTTTGGGCCGCTGTCTCAATATCTACGCCGATCCTGGTCACCGCCCTTGTAGTGGGCTTGTTGATCGGTTTGTTCCAAGCACTCACCTCAATCCAAGAGATGACCCTAACCTTTGTCCCCAAGGTTGGTGCCATGCTTGCTGTTTTCTGGGTGTCAATGGCCTTCATGACACGAACCCTTACCAGCTTTTGGAACGACAATATTATCCCCATGATTGCAGGCAGTTAGGCTATGAGTAACACGATCTACACCTCTCTCACCCGCCAATCGGGCCTGATGAAAGAGATGCAGGCTATCGCCCATAACATGTCGAATATGGCCACGACCGGCTTTCGGGCGGAGGGGGTCATTTTTGCGGAACATGTAAAATCTATGGGCCCGCGAAACCCCTCCATTTCCTTTGCTACGGCGGATGGCCACATGACGTCCCAAACGCAAGGCACACTGACGCAAACTGGCGGTCAGTTTGATTTCGCTATCGAAGGCGATGGTTTTTTCCAGGTCGAAACACCTGAGGGACTGCGAATTACGCGCGCGGGGGCCTTTTTTCCGTCACCGGAGGGTGAGTTGTTGACTGCCGATGGATATCCAGTTCTTGATGCAGGTGGGGCGCCGGTTTTCGTCCCGGCAGACGCAGGACAAATTGCACTGGCCGCGGATGGCACGCTTAGCGTCAACGGCAACCCGCTCGCCCAACTCGGCGTAGTAATGCCAGCAGAAGGTGCTGAATTAACGCGCGAAAACGGCGTACGTTTCGCGGTTAATGGCGACCTTTTCCCTGTTGAAAACCCGGCCGTATTCCAAGGTTTCCTTGAAAGTTCAAATGTTGATCCTGTGACCGAAATTGCACGGATGATCCAGGTACAGCGTGCCTATGAAATGGGCCAGGGGTTTCTTGAAAAAGAAGATGAACGCATGCGGGGAATTATGTCCCTGATTTCCAGATCATAAGGAGAAGAGCATGAACGCGCTAAAAATAGCGGCCACAGGTATGTCTGCTCAACAGACGCGGGTAGAGGTGATCTCCAACAACCTAGCGAATATGTCAACGACGGGCTACAATACGCGCCGAGCTGAATTTGCGGATCTTCATTATCAGCAGAAGACCCGGGCCGGCACGATCAATGCCGTCGATGGCACCATCGTTCCAGCCGGCGTGCAGCTTGGGTTGGGCGTCAGGCCAACTGCCGTCAGCGTGAATGTATCCCAAGGGGCCCTGTCACAGACCGGCGGCGATCTGGACATCGCGATTGAAGGACGCGGATACATTGAGGTGACGCTGCCTTCGGGCATTTCAGCCTACACCCGGGATGGCGGGTTGAAGCGCACAGGCGATGGTTTAATCGTTACATCAGA
Organism: uncultured Litoreibacter sp.; assembly: GCA_938030665.1. Classification (GTDB taxonomy): domain Bacteria; phylum Pseudomonadota; class Alphaproteobacteria; order Rhodobacterales; family Rhodobacteraceae; genus Litoreibacter. The sequence goes on from CALHHY010000025.1 coordinate 9,425, forward strand.
CGGTTTCCCTGTTGTTCCCAATATCACGATTCCTGAGGACGCCCGATCAATTTCGATCAGCCCGGACGGCGAGGTATTCGCCTATTTCGTTGATCGGATCGAGCCAGAGCAGCTGGGACAGCTGACTTTAGCAGGGTTTACTAACGAAAAAGGGCTAGAGGCGATTGGCAGCAACCTGTTCACAGAAACTAACGCATCCGGACCTGCAATTGTTGGCGATGCCGGCACAGATGGCCTGGGCTTTTTTCGTCACGGCTTTCTTGAAGATTCTTCGGTGGACCCGGTCCGAGAAATTACTGAGCTAATCGAGGCGCAACGGGGATATGAGCTAAACGCCAAAGTCATAACCGCAGCCGACCAAATGCTCGGCGCAACGACACAAATCCGATGAAACATATCTACCTCATCCTGGCAGTTACCCTGAGCGCTGTCCCTGTATTTGCTGACACTGTCATCGCAAAGCGAACTATTCGGGCGCAGGAGGTGATAACTGCCGACGATCTCAAACTCATTGCGCCGCAAACGCCGGGCATGGCGGAGAAACTCTCTCAGGTTGCGGGAAGCGAGGCTCGGCGGATTATTTATGCCGGTCGTCCAATCGCATTGGATGACATTGGTCCGCCTGCCTTAGTAGAACGAAACGAGGTCGTCCCCCTCGTTTTTCGAACGAAGGGCCTAACAATTTCAACGGATGGGCGCGCGCTTGCCCGCGGCGGCGCTGGCGACCGGATACGCGTGCTGAACCTACATTCCCGCAACGCAGTCAATGGCGTTATTGACGAGAATGGCACCGTGTGGGTGGCTCAATAATGAGGACAGAATGTTGAAAGTTCTTTCAGCCGTGACCTTTGCATTTTTGTGTACGGGTTGCGCCAAATTTGATCAGGTCGGCAAAACACCTGACTTCAAATCGCCCGAACAGGGAAATGAGCATTTTGCCATGATAAGGCAACCCATCCCAGAAGCCGCCGTTGATCGAGGGCGAGCGCCGCAAGCGTCGCTATGGAGGTCTGGCAAAGACTCCCTGCTTGGCGGTCAGCGTGCAGAGCGGGTCGGTGACATTCTAACAGTCGTCATTGAGATTGATGATAGTGCGGAGATCTCTAACAGCACCGCACGGTCTAGAAGCGGATCAGAAGACCTATCAATTCCAAACCTTCTTGGCATTCCGCAGCGCGTGAACGAAGTTCTGCCGGAGGGCGCATCGCTAGACACAGCTGTCGGCACCAGTTCATCGAGCGCCTCAAACGGCGACGGATCTGTGCGACGCAATGAGAAACTAACGCTGCGTATTGCAGCAACGATTACCGATATTCTGCCTAATGGTGTTTTTGCGCTGCAAGGGTCTCAAGAAGTCCGCGTTAATTTCGAGCTCCGCGAGTTGCTTGTCTCTGGCTATATTCGACCTACTGATATCAACCGACAGAATGAAATCACATATGACAAGATTGCCGCGGCGCGGATCTCATATGGTGGTCGAGGTCAGATTACCGACGTCCAACAACCGCGTTACGGTCAGCAGGTCGCTGATATCATTTTGCCATTCTGAGGTAGTGTTTTGAGAAAATTACTTCCAATAATTTTGATAATCTCTGGAGTTGGAGTCGGCGCCGGTGCAGGATTTGCTCTGCGCCCCGCTGAGGATGCCCGCAAAGCTGATACGGCCGCCAGTTTGGACCCTGGACAGGACGACCCCAAAGAAAAACCTGATAACAGTACCGCTAAAAAACCAAATGAAGTTGCCCGTGATGAGGAACCGGCCTTCGTCAAGCTGACCAACCAGTTCATAGTGCCAGTGGTAACTGATGTTGAAGTGACGGCCCTCGTTGTATTGTCACTGACACTAGAAACCGATGCAGCTAATACCGATACTCTATATGCACTCGAACCAAAAATCCGCGACGCTTCGCTTCGCGTGCTTTTTAACCACGCATATGCGGGTGGCTTTGATGGACAATTTACAACGCCGGATAAAATGGATGCATTGCGAAAGTCGTTGACTAAAGCCGCAAATAACATCTCTGGTGGTGTCGTTCGCGATGTGCTGATAACAGACATCATCCGTCAGGATAATTAGTTTAGCCTAACGACGTGCGAGCTTCGAGATGACGCTTCTTTTTCCCGCTGATTCTGAAAGGTTATTGCGTAAAATTTCTGAATCTGCATATGACTTTGCGAGCTCGATATTGAGTCTGCGAAGACGCATTGATAACCACCCTCGGTGTTTCTGCCATTGTACCATTTCACTTGGGCTTAAGTTTTCTGCGTGTTTTGCAACTTGGATTCGCACTGTTGAAATTTCGTCTTCGAGCAGTCTTATCGCTATCAAATCTTGACTATATGCGAATACATCTTGCTGATATAGCATTTCAACTATCGCAGATAATTTATCAAAGTTCTTCAAATTTTGTTGCGGATTCTTCATTTGGAATGAGCCTTCTTCTGCATCGCTTCCGCGAAACGAATTGCACTGGCGACGGCTTTGTAATGCTCAGGAAAAATCTGTTGTCCAATTTCAACCGTCCCGTAGATCGCGCGGGTCGCTGGAGGATCAGAGTGAATCGGAATATCCGATGATTGCGCGATCTCCTTGATACGCGCGGCAATTTCGTCAACACCCTTCGCCAGGCAAATTGGGGCGCTATCCGTATCTCTATTCCACTTCAGAGCGACAGCGTAATGTGTCGGATTAACCATAACAACGTCCGATTTTGGCACATCTGCCAGCATCTGATTCATCGCAATTTCATAACCGCGCTGCCGACGGATTTGTTTGTTGTGTGGATCACCTTCACTAGATTTGGTTTCGTCTTCAATTTCTTTTCTGGACATTCGGTTCTTCTTTAGATGAGTCGCCACCTGCCACAGGTAATCAACACCGCCGACAGCCAATGAGAGCAGGAAGACGAGCAAGAGAAACTCCACAATGAGATCACTCATCAGTACAGCGATCTGTCCGGGAGTTTGTGTAGCTGACATCAACAGCACATCACGATTCAGAACGGCGAACCAACCCAGCAGTAATGCCACGACACAAAGTTTAAATGCTGACTTAGCGAATTCAAAAAGCCCGTTTGGCCCAAACTTGTTCTTTAGACCGGACAGCATGGAGATGCGGCTCAACTTTGGTGCGATTTTCGTGGGCGCAAACACCCAGGCGCGTTGGACAACGAGTACACCAATGACAGCGAAGGCTGGAATACCGAATATTCCCGCAAGAGATTTCGTAAGTTCGGCCAGGATATTGCCAAGAAACGGCCATCCAGCAGCACCAAAGCCATCTGCCGCAAGACGATCTGCGTTGCGCAGAAGATTGCTGGAGAGAGAGCCAAGCCGTTCAACCGCTCCAGGACCGACGACAACAAGCGCGACGATGAGGCCAAGATAGCTTGCCGCGGCGTTAATGTCCGTGGACTTCGGGAACTCTCCCTTTTTTCGGGCATCCTCAAGTTTCTTAGGCGTCGCCTCAAACGACTTTTCGGCGGCGTCGTCCTCAGCCATCAGATGGCCCCACCTTCCAAGGATATATGTTCAAAAAACAGCGAAAGCCAAATGGCAAGCATTAATGGAGCGACAAGCATAAGGATCACGAGCCCGCCCAAGCTAATGGCAGGGGCGCCGACGAAGGCCACCATGAGCTGCGGCATCGCGCGATTGATCGCCCCCAATGCCAGGTTGTAGATGAGCGATGCTAGGACAAAGGGCGCAGCCAGGCTCAATCCGAGTCCGAACGTATATCCGACACGGCCGATGCCCCATTGTGATACATCAACCGACGATATCGGGCGGCCGGGCTCAAAAAGGCTGTAAGACTGAATGAGGGCTTCGACAATTCTCACGTGGAGGCCTGCCAGAACCGCGAGGCAAAGCCCGGCGACAACAAGCAAGGTACTCATCGCCGGTTGGGGTTCGGCTCCCAAGCCCGCCCCAAAAATTTGCGACAATGAGGTTGATTGCGCGGCAACGGTTCCCGCGATCTGCAGAACAATGATGAACAGCCGAAACAATATGCCAATCAACAGACCTGCGATGACCTCTGTGGCGATCAGTTTGAGCCACCCAAAGCTTTCATAGGCTGCCGAGAGATCGGACCAAGCCACAGGTGCCACGACAAGGGTAAAAGCAAGCGCTGCGGCGAGTTTGACCCGCATTGGCAATATCTGCTCTCCAAATGCCGGCATCAAAGCCATTGCTGCGGAAATTCTGATGAAAACCAGCGCGGCAATCCAGACCCCGGTCTGCGCGAATTGAAGTATTTCGGTGAGCTGCGTCATGCCGCTACTAACCCCACAACCGATGGTTTAGCGTCCCTTGCAATCTCCTCGAATGACAAAACCGGAGCAGTTATGCCCTTTGCCTGCAGTACAGTCCGTAGAAACCTGCGCCGCTGGAGGGATGTGATCACGGCCGGAAAAACACCATTCTCATTTGACTTATTCAGCTTTGCAGAAACGTTGCCAGCCAGTTTTGAAAACTCTTCCGGCGGCAAGGCGACATCGCTACCTTGATCGCTATCAAGCTGATATTGCTGAAATAACTCCTCCCATTCGGGCGCGAGCTGCAACAATGGAAGCGTCCCGTCATCCCGACGCAGTTCTGCGACAATCTGGAAACCCAACCGTTGCCTGACATGTTCACAAAGACCTTCGGCTGTCGCATAGGTTGTTCGGCCCTCCGCTATCGCCTCAAGGATCAGCGCCAGGTTTCGAATGGAGACTTGCTCATCCAGCAGCAAACGCAAAACTTGCAGCAGCAGGTCGACCGAAACCTTGTCCGGCACCAATTCAGACAGAAGTCGCCTGTTGGCTTCGTTCCGATTGACATCACTTAGGTTGGTAAATTCATCAAGCAAGCGCCTCAACGCCCGCATGGTAAGAAGACGCGCCAGATTTCGTTTGATGACCTCTAGCAAATGTGTCGCCAGTATCTCTGCCGGTGCGACAACCGTGCACCCCTCAATGGCTGCATCTTCTTGACTCGCGCGATCAATCCAAAGTGCCGGTGCGCCGTAAACCGGCTCTTCCACGGACACTCCGCTTAATGGGGTCGCGCCCCCTGGTGGCAACAAGGCCAGCACCCGATCCGGTTTCAGCTGATCTGTGGCGTGCTCGACACCTTGAATTCTGATCATATATCGCCCGCTCGAAAGCGCCGGGTTGTCGGTCATTCGAACCTCGGGCAAGACCAAGCCAAATGTGCTGGCAACATGGCGGCGCATGTTCGTGATGCGGGTGTCTAGGCCAGTTGCAGGGTCCAGCGCCATACTAACGAGATCAGGCGCAAACTCGACATGGATATCGTCTAGATCGAGGATATCGCCCATCGACTTATCATGACTAACCGGCTCGATCACATCGGTCTCGCTTTGGTCATGCTCGGGATCCGCCACGCCATTTCGGACGATCCAAGCACATCCCAAAAGACCGACAGAACCGAGCAGGAAGGGAAAAAATGGAAGACCAGGGACCAAAGCGAAGAAACCCATGAGAATTCCAACCGTTGCAAGTGCCGCAGGATAGCGGCCGAGTTGTGCGCTCAGCGCGGTATCGGTTGCGCCTTTCACGCCCCCGCGGGCAAGTAACAACGCCGTCGCAATTGATATAATTACAGCGGGAATTTGTGTGACGAGACCGTCACCAACGGTCAAGATTGCGTAGGTTTCAAAGGCGCGGCCCATTGGCATACCGTGTAGCGTGACACCAATAACCAAGCCCACAACGAGGTTGAGCAAGGTGATCAGTAGCCCGGCAACCGCGTCGCCTTTGACGAACTTTGATGCACCGTCCAACGACCCAAAGAAAGTTGTTTCCTGTTGCTCAAGCTCCCGCCGCAACTTGGCCTCGGTATGATCAATGGCACCAGCAGACATGTCGCTATCAATGGCGAGTTGCTTGCCCGGCATGCCGTCCAACGCAAAACGAGCACCAACCTCCGCCATCCGGGCAGCACCTTTTGTGATCACAACGAAATTAACGATCAACAAGACACAAAAAACAACCAGACCGAGGACAACACTGCCCCCCATAATAAACATCGCAAAGCCTTCAATGACTTCTCCCGCAGCCCCAGTTCCGCTGTGACCGTTCCCAATTATCAACTTGGTTGACGAAACGTTGAGTGACAGGCGCAGCATCAGTGACGCCAGAAGGATTGTGGGAAACGCTGAAAAGTCGAGAGGGCGGTCCAAAAAGAGCGTTATTGTGAAGATAAGGATAGCAAGACCAAAGCTGGCCGCAAGACCAAGATCGAGGACCCATGCGGGCATCGGAAGCACCATCATGACGATAATCGCCATGAGCGCCAAAGCAAGAATAACCGTCGGTTGAAATAATGTACGGGCAGTCATTACACTACTCACGCCATCCTAGCGGATCAGAGAGGATATCACGTGATGCGATAGTTGCATGGTGCCCTAATCGTATTCGAGTTGATTGTCTGACTTGCGATGCACCTCCGCGCCTTGAACAGCCGGATGCCATACTAATTTCGACGGGAGAAGCACGACTTGGACAACCGGTGTGATCCAGGTCACTTACGACTCCCAATATGAACGGTGGAGCTGTTGGAGCTTCCAATCTATCAATCAGCAATAATGATAGGGCGCCAATGAAAAGCATCAAAACTATTGGAATATTTCTTTGATGTATCTTATTCATTGACTATCACGATACTTTTCTAGGTTACCGTAGCATTATCCTGAAAGCCTTTAAAAATTGTATCTAACTATCAATATCACTCTGAACCTTGGAGTAATTGAGAAATTAAGTCACGTGAACGTTCACTTAAACTACTAGCCGATCTTGCTTTGGTAAGAGGTTCATCTGAAAAATCAATTTTTTGAAGTTCAAGAATGGATCTTGCCACTTCGCTGTTTCTTTCACTAGACTTCACTTCTGTCCAATTAGAAGAGGCCCACGCGATACGGTTAGTCAGGTCCGGCGCTAGCTCGGCCAGAAAATCATCGGAAAGTGCCCCAATTTCATCATGCTTAAGCGCAAGCTTCGCGACTTTGCCTGCATTCTCCCGATCACCATCTTTACTGATCAACCCAAGTGCCTCTTGGAAGGTTTCGCGTGCATCCGCAATATCTAGTAAAAGTTCACCGGGAACAGACGAACCATCAACTTCCGCAAGCAAAGTTATTGCATAGTTCGGAAGGCCTGCTTCCAGCGCTTTTTCCGCAAGTTCGATCGCGAGGTTAGGATCTAGTTTGGTCAACCGTTCGCTTCTTATTAGGTAAGTTATAAAATGAAACACTGTCTTTCGTTCACGAGCGTTTATCACATGATTTGCAACACGATCTAGCAGCTCGCCAGCCCAGATATCATGTTTTTTTTCATGCTGGGTGATTTGCGAGATCGCTTCAGCAACTTCCTCACGATAGAATAGCGCCTCAATACGGAGCTTGTGCAACGTGATCTCTATAGATTCCCCTCGAAGCTCTTTTGCAAATGCCCCAGTGAGTTGAACGAGCTCCGCTGGTATCAACTCACCTTCTCGTAGGGCATTTTTCAAAAACATAGCAAGTGCTTCAGGTGCCCTATCACCACCCATGAAAATAATTTTTTCAAGTTCCGGCTGTGGCAGGGAAGTGAGCTCGTTATGGCGAACTGGGCTCTCTTTTCCAATTCCAGTTAAAATGCTTTCCAAAACTGCGGCTGTCTCTTTGCGATCCAATTCATTAAGCTTGCGTATAAGTCTTGACCCCAGCAGCCTCTGCAAAGCAGGCGACCAAGCTGAAAATTCCGCCGCCAGATTTTTCAGATCGATCGTAGAAAGGCTAATTTTATCAGTAGCTTCTAGCAATAGCCAGGGCAGTATCGGCCCGCGGCAATGGCCAAAATCATCAAAGGCAGGCGCCCGTGCACTTGAAGCGTCGTCCAATATTCTAGATAAGGCAACTAGCGCATTTCCATCGGTTGAATTGGTTGGTAACGTTGCAACCACGTGACGAGCCTCATCCGTCAAACCATAATACAGATATGCTCGTACGAGCGCATTTGCGGCTTCTTGATTGATTTCATCGAACTCTTCCACGAGGTCACGGCGAATGCCAGAAAGATGATCCGAGAACTCTTCCACACCACCCCAGTTTGCAATATCAAAGAGGTCGGGATTTGGACATTGACGGAGGTCTTCAATCCGGACCGGCATATCAACAGCTGCGCGGGCCTGATCAATCGCATTGGTGACGACGGCCCGGTTTTCCTGCTCTGGCAAACTGGAAAGAATTGGTGCGCCAACCGATGTGTCGGCCGGCTTGTCAGCAAGATCAACAAGAGAAAGAGAGGCAGAGCGACCAAGGTTCTCCAAGAGACGTGTTCTGAATCCTTCGAGACTTTCATGAGTTTCCAGATTTAGCTCTATGTGCGTATTATCATTAATGTTCGAAGCTCTGATTTCACCTTGGTTGGCCCCGCCAACAGATCCAATTAATTGTTCAACGATGGGGTTGGTGTCAGATGGAAGAATTTCTGGTTTGAATGCAAAAACTGATCTTACTGCATTGTCCGGTGTAGGTACGACGTCTAGTATTAGGTGGCCAGACGTCAGAACTTCATGATTAATTTCGCAACGACATCCCAGTCCAACCACGAGGATGTCAGAACCCGCCGCCAAGGATGAAATTCGGTCCCGTGGAATCATTTCGAATACGTCAGATATGTCGAAACCATCTTCAATGCCGGGAGCCTCCAACCTATAGCCAGTTGCGGTTTCATCCAATGACCAGATCTGACCAGGTTCGAAATATACAACTAAACGACTAAACCCTTCATGCTCACCTGATTTGACTAGAATTGCCGCTGCCGCTGGCGACACGAAGGCGACGAAAACCAAGAGGGCTGCCCGAATGAGGCGCATCATGCAGCCGCTTGCTTTGTTTCTTTCAGAGCTTGTTCCAAGTCCGTGAAACTCGGACGCACTGAGCCAGGTGTATTCTGACGTCCAACTTCGATACAAATATTGACAGCATGGTTGTGAAGATTAGCCACAAGAACTTCCCGAATGAGTTGATGGAACTGTCCATCTTGCTCCGTAATTGTTTTGACCTTGGCCGCAAAAGGCCCAAAAAAGCCATATGCAAGAAAAACACCCAAAAATGTGCCCACCAATGCTCCACCAATCAGCTTGCCAAGAACTTCAGGTGGCTGGTCGATTGATCCCATTGTTTTGATGACCCCCAAAACTGCCGCAACAATACCAAGAGCCGGGAGACCGTCGGCGACGGTTTGCAGTGCGTGGCTGGAATGCATTGCATGATGATGATAAGCGTCTATTCGTTTTTCTAGAACTTCTTCAACCTGGTGAGGATCATCATAATTCATTCCCGCTGACCTTAATGTGTCACAAATCAACTCAACCGATTCCTTGTCTTTCTGTATTTTCGGGTAACGCGAAAATATAACCGACTCTGCTGGCGCTTCGATGTGCGGTTCCAGCTCCACAGGGTTTTTTCTAGCAACACGTATTAACTCGTAAAGCAAGCAAAGCAAATCTTGGTAATCGGACCTTAGCCATTTTGGACCTTTGAAAACCTTCATGATGTCCTTAGATGTGTGTTTAATACCGGACATGTCGTTGCTGATGATAAATGCACCAAGCGCTGCGCCACCAATCATTGTAAATTCATATGGTAGTGCTTTAATAATCAGCGTTAGCTTACCGCCCGCGGCAAGATATCCGCCAAAGACCATCGCAAAAACAACGATAATACCTACTATCCCAATCATTCTCTAACTCGCTTGCGGCAAAGGTTTTCTAGAAATCGTACTTATTTTTTGGGGGCCTTTGCGTTACGCCCAGCCAGTACGACACTGATCGCATACCCGACATCGGTTGACAGCCCTGACATGATACCCGCTGCCGATTCAGGGTTCATCCGGCCAAGAAAACCCGCGGCAAATTCAGGCGTCATTTGTTCAAACAACGTTGCGGCAACTTTCGGCTTCATGGACTCGTAAACAGCCGTCAAACGTTCCAAGTCGGATTCCGAGGCACCATCGACCCTGGCAATCGTATTGGCGAGCCGCTCCTCCGCCTCCGCGAGCTTGCGGAGATTTTCCTCAACCAGAGTTTGTGCGGCATTTAGGTTTTCGGCCCGGATCGCCAGACGCTCTGCTTTGGCATCAAGTTCGGCGTTCCTTTCTACAATTGCCGCCAACATCATTTCGATATCAGGGCTGGTCGTTTGCGACGTAGTGGCCGCGAGTGGCGGAGTGTCCCGAAGTTCCGGTTCACTGGCCACTGCCAGGCCAACACCACCGATGCGCAGGAACCCTGACAGACCCAAAAACACTATAATGCAAGGCATGGCCCCAAGTTTTGAAATGACGCGCTTCATTACTGCGCCCCCGTGCCCGAATGCCGCATGAAGAGGGATGGCGCCCCATCTTTAAGGCCGCCTGTATCGCTGGCCGAAGGCGCAGGAGTGGGGATGTTGGAAGCCTGTTGCAGCTGCGCAGCGACGACCTCTGCCCGCTCGGTCATTTGACTCAACTCGCTACGCGCACCATCTGCGGCTTCCTGCGCTGATTTCAGCACCTCCGTCATCTCATCGACCTGCTGGGACAGAAGCGCGATGGCACCACCAAGCTCTTGGTCGAGCCCGCTGAACTTGTTTAATTTTCTAGAGAGAACAACGCAGTAGAACGCCGCTGCCAGCGCACCAGCGCCCAGCAGAATGTCAGAAATGTATGCCATGAATACCGCCATCAGGTGAAAACAAATTCGGTTATGAGAAGGTCTTTGACATGCCCTTTGCCGGTCACCAACTCGATACGGCGCAGCATCTGTACGCGCAGCCAGACAAGGGCGGCCGGGTCCTGAAGGTCCTGCACTTCAACCGCGCGCAGATACCCGTTCAAGACATCCAGAATACGCGGCTTCAGATTGGCAACATCGTCTTTTTTCGTTGGTTCAACCTCAAGCTCGGCACTGAACCGAAGTTGGTAGGCAGAAGTTCGACCAAGGGACACCACAATGGGGTCAAGCGGAACGAAAGTGGCCTTCTTGGTCTCCTCCAGCTGCGGCTTTGCGTCGGCCATTTCCTCTGCCGGGGCTAAGACCATCCCACTGAATACCGCGTAGAATGACCCACCGCCTAACAGCAGGGCCAGTACCAGACCGATCAATAGGCCCTTCTTGCCTTTCTTTGGCTCCGGGGCTTCTTCAGGCGCTTCTGCGTCGGACATACGAATCTCTCTCGAAGTTCACTTTTTGTCCTATACCCCCTAACTGGCTAACCGATTGTTAAGCCTGCCCGACCTATCTCTCTCCCTATCGCCAGAACGGCGAGCGTAGAATCAGGGGCAGAATGTGCAGCAATTTGTGAGTGTCTGGAACAAACTGGATAACCGCCGGCGTATGATCGTGGTGGGGGCAACGGTGATTGTTGTTTTGGGCGTTCTGATGCTGACGCGGCTTGCCGCGCAGCCAAATTACGCGCTGCTTTACAGTGGGCTCAGCCAGAAATCGTCGGGCGAGGTGCTGGCGGCCCTTGATGGTCAGGGCGTCGCATATGATGTGCGCAACTCGGCAATCTATGTCGATGCAAGCCAGCGCGACGCGCTACGGCTTACTCTTGCCGCTGAAGGGCTGCCCGCAGGTGATGTAAACGGCTACGAGTTGCTCGACAATCTTTCCGGCTTTGGCACAACGTCGCAAATGTTTGATGCCGCCTATCTGCGCGCCAAGGAAGGGGAGCTTGCCCGCACCATCCTTGCAAACCCTCAGATAAGCGCGGCCCGGGTCCATATCGCGCAGAACAATTCCTCCCCTTTTCGCAAGCAATCCGCGCCAACGGCCTCCGTTTCGATCAGGGGGTCAAGCGGCGTTATTTCTAACGAGGCAGCTGACGCGATCAGGTTCCTTGTGGCGTCCGCCGTCTCTGGGTTGCAACCGTCCAGCGTGTCGATCATCAACGCGGACTTGGGCGCCGTTATTGCCCAAGATGACAACAGCACGCCGCAGCAACTGGGGCTGGACCGCGCCGCTGTTTTGAAACGCAATGTTGAACGGATTATCGAGGCCCGGACAGGGCTTGGCAAAGCAATCGTTGAGGTGAATGTCGAAACGTTGACCGATGACGAGGTAATCGTCGAGCGCCGCTTTGATCCCGATGGCCGGGTCGTGGTCAGCACGCAGACGCAGGAAAACAGCCGCAACAGCCAGAACGCGGCAGGTGGCGACGTCACCGTGGCCTCGAACCTGCCCGATGGAGATGCCGGCGCTGGCCCCGGTCAATCCAACAGCCAGGACACGGAGACACAGGAGACAGTCAATTACGAGCTGTCCGAAACGACACGCGAACTGCGCAAGGCACCCGGTTCCATCAAGCGGATCAGCGTCGCGGTGCTTGTCGACGGGATTGAGCAGACCAATGCCGACGGGCAGGCTGAGTGGGCCCCGCGCCCGGAGGCCGAGCTTGCCATGCTGGAGGACCTCGTTAAATCCGCTGTCGGATTTGATGACGCTCGCGGAGACAGCGTAACCATCCGGTCGATGGAGCTGCCCGCCCCGATTGCGGTCACCGAACAGGCGGATGTTCCGGGTTGGTTCACCTCTCGACCTTTGGACGTCATCAAGCTGGCGCAACTTGGCGTCACCGGGGCGGTCGTCCTGGCGTTGGGACTATTCGTGGTTCGTCCAATCCTGGTAAACGCTTTGGCAGCACCCCCTGCCATACCTGCCCTTGAAGCCGGAAGTGCGGTCCCTGCTGGCGCGCGTCCCGCCGGCGAAGTTGGGCTGGTAGGCGAGGTTCAACCGCCCCAGCCCGGCGGCAACACTTTGCCTGCCTTGGCGGTAACTGGACCGGGCCCGCGCGGCACCGAACTGGCAACCCATGACCCCGTCGAACGGCTGAAAACACTCATTGACCAGCGACAGGATGAAACGGTGGAAATCCTGCGCGGCTGGATCGAAACCCCGGAGGAGACAAGCTGATGGGCCAGATTCTATCGCTCGAAGACTTTACCCAAGCGCAAGCTGCCAGCCAAGCCGAGGCTGCCGGATATGATCTCAAACCCATTGAAAGCGCCGCTTTTGACAAAGGGTACAAGGCCGGTTGGGATGACAGCACAAAGGAATCTGACAATCAGGACCGGCAGGCCCGCGCCAATTGTGCAACGGCGTTGCAGGCCATCGATTTTACCTATTTTGAAGCCCGCCAACACGTCATGGCCTCTTTCAATCCGCTCCTTGAGGCCATGCTGAGCACCATCCTGCCCGAGGCCGCGCAGCATGCCGTGATCCCTCTGGTGCAGCAGGAGTTGCACAAGCTCGCCAAGACCATCGACACGCCGATCGAAATCCTATGCGCACCAGAGACGCTGGTTCATATGGAGGGGTTTGTCAAAGAAAGCTCCAAAGGTCCGGTATCGGTCACGTCGGAGGAAACGCTTTCCGCCTCTCAAGTGCAGCTTCGGTTTTCCGATGGCATGTCCGAGATCGACATGAACCAGGCTATCACGGCGATCAAAGATGCGCTCGCCGATTTCTTTGCCTCCCATGAGCAGGAGCCCCGCAAATATGGATAATCCAAGCACGGGTGACGCCATTCTACAATCCGTCAAAGTTGAAGTCACGATAGCACTTGGCAAAGCGCGCCCTACCATGGCCGAACTGGGGCGCATGGCAGTGGATACCGTCTTGCCGCTAGATTGTGTGATTGATGACCCGGTCGACCTGTACGTCGGCAACCGCCTCGTCGCGGAGGGTATTCTGGAGGAAGCAAACGACGCCGAGCCTGGTTCCATCGCTGTTCGGGTAAGCAAAATCTTCGATCAGTCGTCGTAGAACAGGTGAAGAACGCCCTGCTCATCGCGATGGTCTTCGCCATGCTCCCCTCTGGGGTTACGGCGCAGGACATTTCCCTGTCCCTAGGCGACGAAGGCAGCCTGAGCGGCCGGGCGATCCAGCTTATCGCGCTGATTACCCTGCTCAGCCTCGCGCCGGGCATTGCCATCATGATCACCTGTTTTCCCTTCGTGGTGACGGTGCTTTCGATACTACGGCAGGCCATAGGGTTGCAGCAGGCGCCGCCAAATATGCTGATCATTTCTTTGGCATTATTTCTGACCTATTTCGTGATGGACCCGGTTTTCCAACAAGCGTGGGAGCAGGGGTTGCGGCCACTATCTGAGGGTGAGGTCGAGCTTGAAGAGGCCTTTCCAAACATACTCGCCCCTTTCAGGGGGTTCATGGCTGCACGGCTAGACCTGGACACTTTCGCAACGCTCGCGGATCTGCGTCAGATAGATCCAACCGTAGCGCCAGTGGATGCGCCCCTGTCCCTTTTGATCCCATCCTTCATGCTGAGCGAGATCGAACGCGCGTTCCAAATCGGGTTTCTGATCTTCCTGCCGTTTCTTATCATCGATCTGGTGGTCGCCGCGATCCTCATGTCGATGGGGATGATGATGGTTCCGCCAGCAATCATATCGTTGCCCTTCAAGCTCGCCTTCTTTGCGGTCGCTGACGGGTGGAGCCTTATCGCGTCAGCCTTGGTCCGGGGGTATCTGGAATGAGTTCGCATAAATCCACGCAAGCGCACGTCGTGAAACTGAAGCTCTCATCCGCTGACAAAGCGCGGTTTGTCCTTTCCTTGTTGCCAGAACAGGCGCCATCGGAAGAAATTAGCCAACTGCGTCTACAGCTTGAAGCCATTGCAGGAACTGAAACTGAAAGGCGTGAACCACCTGCACTCGATCCCAAATACGCCTCGGACATTTTGAACGAACTTATGACTACGTTGGGCCAAGGCACCCAATCATCTGAGGTAGGAACGGTTGCCGAGCCCCCCCCCGAGACGGTCAGCGAGGCCTCGCTTAGGCCCAATACCATCAGCCTTTTCGGCGCCGATTGCGAGAAGGAGCATCCTGTCTTCCTTGCCAACAGGCTACGGCACTACACTGAACCGGAGCTTCGGGCCGCGCTACGCAAGCTTGACGGCGCGCTGGCACGGCAGGTCAGGTTCATCCTCTTGGCCCCGCCGGTAGCCCCGGTTAAGGCTTAGCAGACAAGAATGCATTGAATATCCCCAAGTTTCCTAGAGACCTTTCGCGTGCCCCCAGATTGTCGACGCTTTGCCGCCTAACTGCGAGGCGAGGAGGCCGAGAAGGGGAAGCCAAACTTCAACGAAGATCTCAAGCGTGACGCGGTGCTTCAGATCACGGTGCGTGTGCACCAGGTCGTGAGGTATCAGAGCGCTTAGATGTTAGTACCTATTCAGTGTATAATTGGATGAAGCTATATGCGAAGTCCGCGCCACAGACATCATCTGCGGACCGTCAGGCGAGCTCGCCCGTATGACGGAGGAGCGTAACATCCCAAAACAAGCGGCCGCGTACTTCGCAAAGGATGCAAGGTGACGTACGCGTTCATTTCCGAGCACCGCCCCATATTTCCGATCCGCAGGATCTGCCACTGCCTCGACATCCACTCCAGCGGGTTTTACGCATGGGCAAATGCATGCCGCGTCCGCCCCTCCTTCGGCGTCGCGTTCTGCTTGCTGGCATCCGGCTCGATCAGGCTGGCATCAATGGCCATGCGCGGGCCGCTGACGAGACCTGCGGCGATGCACCCCGCCACCGTCGTCCCGAACCGGTGGCGGCGCAGGTCGCTGGTGCGGAAACGCCCAGGGCGGTTCTGGGAAAGGTAGCCTCACCCGGAACCTGGCCGTTCAGACCGAGGCGGCAGAACCAGCGATACGCGAGGCGCAAATGCACACCCTCGCACAGGCGCCGCTCGGACCGGATGCCAAAACAACAACCGACCAGCAGCATCCGCAGTTTTGAACCGACCGATGGACGGCCCGTGCGGCTGCAGAACCCGAAAAATGCGCGCGGATACCCCCCAAGATCGACGCACCCGTCAATCGAGCGCCGCAGGTGACCTTGAGGCACATGGCCTTCCCGCGACAACCCATAGAACAACGCCGCCTGCGCTTCTTCGCCCGGTCCCATCAAACCCGACCCTCCCGCTTGTTGCGAGAACAGAACCAGCGACCTAGCACTGGATCAAAATCCAGCTTTCATACGAAATAGGAGAAACTGCGCTGCAGCAAAGGCCATCTTGATAAACGACGGAAACGGGTCACTTTGCTTTTGAAAATGCCCGCGTTCGAAGCCTTGTTGCCGTTTGTATATCGCGCAGCACTCCGCAGTTTGGGCTCCGTTCGGACATGCTCCGCGATGCAAACTTACCCTCCTGGCAATACGAATGCCCGCACAAGTCCCACTCTTGTGACTTGTGTCTCAAAGCGCGCAAGCTAGCCTTCATCACAACCCAGCCACACCTAGGAGCCCTGTCATGCGCGCCCTTCTCCTCTCTGCCCTTCTATCTCTGCCCCTCCCCGCTTTGGGGTGCGGGCCGGATACGGATTGCAAGTTAGGCAACCGGCATTACCGCATTGCGATGCCCGAGGGGCATGACGGCGCGACGCGGGTTGGGGCGGTTGTCTTTGCCCATGGCTATCGCGGCTCGGCGGCGGGTATGATGCGGAACACCGGGTTTCGCAAAACCATCTCAGACATGGGGCTGGCGCTGATTGCGGTGAAATCGGCGCGGGACGACTGGGTGATCCCAAACGCGCCCCGCGACAAGGCCAATGACGGCGCGGTGGAGTTCGACTATTTCGATGCGGTCATTGCCGACGCCGCCGACCGGTTTGCTATCGACACGGACAAGATGCTTGTGACAGGCTTCAGCGCGGGGGGCATGATGGTCTGGAACCTCGCCTGCGCCCGGCCGGACTTGTTTGCGGGTTTTGCCCCGATCTCCGGCACGTTCTGGCTTGAGCCGCCTGAAAGCTGCGACACCCCTGTAGCCAATATCATCCACATCCACGGCGATAGTGACCCGACCGTGCCGCTGACCGGCAGGCCCATCGCCGACACCCATCAGGGGGACGTGGGCGAAAGTCTGGCCATGTACAAGGAATTCGGCGGGTTCTCGGGGCAGGAACGTGGCGGGACCAGCGCGCTTGATTGCAACGCGCAGCGCAATCCCGACGGCAAGCTGCTTGAGTTCTGCCTATTTGAGGGCGGCCACTCCTTCCGCAGCAGCTTTGTCAGCTACGCGTGGGATCGGCTGGCCGCCCTCGGAAAACTCTGAGGTCTAGAGCATCATCTGATAGGTGGCAGGGACATATTCGAACCCGCTATCCTTCGCGGCAACAAAGCCGACACCGGGCCAGGGCATGTGGTAGCCCACTATGGGCACCCGGTCCGCAGCGATCATGCCCAGCACCTTCTTGCGCGACGCGGCGGCACCGGCCTTGTCCATATCGAAGCGCACTTCCCATTCCGGGTGGGCCAGCGACCAGACATAGTGGTTCGCCAGATCAGCGATCAGCATCATCTGCTTGCCGCCCGATTCCAGCATATAGGTCATATGCCCCGGCGTATGGCCAAAGGCGCCCACTGCCGTGATCCCTGAGGCCACCGACCCGCCGTCATCAAGCATGGTGAACTTGTCATTCAGCGGCGCGACCTTGCCTTTGAAGTTGTCATTATCGGCGCCCGACCAGTGGTTATGTTCCGCCGCCCCGGTGATATAGCTGGCATTGGTGAAGATTTCCCCGCCATCTCCCATCAGCCCGCCGATATGATCGCCATGCATATGGGTGATCACCACCTTGTCGATGTCGCCGGGCGCGTAGCCCGCAGCGCCAAGGGCGCCGGTGATGCTATCGGGGCTGAGTCCCGTGTCGAACAAAATCACCTCGGAGCCGGTGTTGACCACCGTCGGCGTGAAGAAGAACTGCGCAACATCCGTGGGCAGAAACGCCTCTTTCGAGACCTTTTCAAACGTGTCGGCATCGACATTCATCCCGAAGATGCCTTGGGGGTCCTCCACGGCACGGGTACCGGCCAGCAAGGTCGTCACCTCGAAATCGCCCAGCGACATGCGTCGGAATTTCGACAAGCCTGGGCCCTTTTCGGCATGGCCATCGGCGCGCGCCACGGTTGTTGCGGTCAAAAGCGCAGGTGCGGCAAGCGGCAAGGCCGCACCAAGGCGTAACGCATTGCGGCGGGAGAGGGTAAGGGACATGGCATTTCCTCCGTGTTGGGTCAATACCCCCTTACATAGCGCGGGAATTTGCGGGGCAGGTAAACCATCCGTGATCCGCTGTAACCTGCCGCTAAAGGCGGCTGAGACGGCGCTTGATATGGACAAACCAGCCCGCCTGTGGTTCACCCGCGCCCAAGCCTCAAAGGACACCCGCCCATGACCGTTACCCGCTTCGCCCCCTCGCCTACCGGCTACCTGCATGTCGGTAATCTGCGCACCGCGCTGTTCAACTACCTGATCGCCAAGAAGACAGGCGGGCAATTCATCCTGCGGCTGGACGACACGGATCCCGAACGCTCCAAGCCCGAATATGCCGATGCGATCAAGCAGGATTTGGAATGGCTGGGCATCGAATGGGACCGGGTGGAGACGCAATCTTCCCGCCTCGAGCGCTACGCCATGGCCGCCGACAAGCTGCGCGAAATCGGGCGTTTCTACGAGGCATTTGAAACCCCGACGGAGCTGGACCTGAAGCGCAAGAAGCAACTGAACATGGGCAAGCCGCCGGTCTATGACCGCGCAGCACTTGATCTGTCCAACGCTGAAAAAGACGCCCTACGGGCGGAGCGCGGCTCCGGCGTTTGGCGTTTCAAGCTGGATCATGCGCGCATCAGCTGGACCGACGGTATCTTGGGCGAGATCTCAATCGATGCCGCTTCCGTATCTGACCCGGTGCTGATCCGCGGCGACGGGCAGGTGCTCTACACTATTGCCTCCGTCGTTGATGACACGGAAATGGGCATCACCCATGTCGTGCGCGGCTCCGATCACGTTACCAACACCGCAACGCAAATCCAGATCATCGAGGCATTGGGCGGCACCGTGCCCAACTTCGCACACCATTCCTTGTTGACCGGCCCGCAAGGCGAGGCATTGTCAAAGCGGCTCGGCACGCTCGCCCTGCGCGATTTGCGGGAAAACGGGGTGGAGCCGCTGGCACTGCTCAGTCATATGGCCCGTATCGGCTCCTCCGACCCGATCGAGCTTCGGGCAAATATGGCCGAGCTCATCGAAGGGTTCGATCTCTCGCGCTTCGGCTCAGCGCCTACGAAATTCGATGTCGATGACCTCTACCCGCTTACCGCGAAACATCTACATGGCCTAGACGTCAGCGCGGTCGCCCCCGATCTGGACGCGCTCGCAATCCCACAAGAGCAGCGCGAGGCGTTCTGGAACGTCGCGCGCGACAACATCACCACCCGCCGTGATATCGAGACCTGGTGGCTGCTCTGCCGCGACGGCGCAGAGCCGGTAATAGATGACGCGGACAAGGATTTCGTGGCCGATGCGCTTGGCCTGCTGCCGGACACGCCGTTTGACGCGGATAGCTGGTCGAACTGGACCGCCGCCGTCAAAGAAAAAACCGGGCGCAAGGGGCGCGGGTTGTTCATGCCGCTCAGAAAGGCGCTTACGGGCATGAGCCACGGGCCTGATATGAGCCAGCTTATGCCCCTGCTGCGGGTGATCCGCGCGAAAACCTAAGCCGCATCACTGCTTGGGTAAATACTCTGGGGGTCTGCCCGCGTGGCCGGGGGCAAAGCCCCCGAAGAATGCGAAACGCAGCGCGCGCCGCAGGCGCACAATCAGGTCAGCTTTCGTCCGAAATCCAGGCGTTGATCAGCTTCTTAGCTTCCGGGCTGTCCCAGACAAAATCACCCGTAGCCCGGCCGATCTCGCGCCCCTCCGGGTCGACAAACAACGTGACCGGCAGTCCAAGCGCACCTGCCGCGCGGGCGACGGCGAATTTCGGGTCAAAAAGCTTGGGCAGATGTACCAGCTCCTTCTCCTCGAAAAACGCATCTACCGCAGGGCGCGCGTTGCGCCCTGTGGCCAGCGTAACCACGTCGAAATCACCGCCAATCGCGCCGTCCAAAGCGTTGAGCGCAGGCATTTCCTTGACGCAAGGCGCGCACCACAGCGCCCAGAAATTCACCAGAATATGCTTGCCCCGGTAATCGGCCAGCGACGCCTCGCCCCCGTCCGCGTCCAGGTAGCCGGGCAAATCCAGCGCACGCGGCTCGGCATGGAACTGAATGCGCGACAACTCGCCATCAGCAAGCGCGATCAGCCGCCCGGCATCAGCGGCAGCGGGGTTGCCCATCAGGGCCAGCCCCGCGTATAGGACCAGAAATCTTAACAGACGCATGTGTTACGCTCCAACAAGGCCAGCCCAAGATGACTGACAGCAAATCCAACACCATGTGGGGCGGGCGCTTTGCCGCGGGTCCCGATGCCATCATGGAGGCGATCAACGCCTCCATCGGCTTCGACAAACGCATGGCCAAGCAGGATATCGAGGGGTCCCGCGCCCACGCCGCCATGTTGGCGGCTCAAGGCATCGTTACGGATAACGACGCGAAGGCCATCCGTGAAGGGCTGCTCACGGTCTTGTCAGAGATTGACAGCGGCGCTTTTGAATTCAAACCGGCCCTCGAAGACATCCACATGAACGTCGAGGCCCGCCTGAAGGACATCATCGGAGAGCCCGCCGGCCGTCTGCATACCGCCCGCTCCCGCAACGATCAGGTGGCGACCGATTTCAAGCTGTGGGTGCGCGAGCAGATAGACGCCGCCGCTCAAGGGATCACGGCTCTGCAGCAAGCCTTCCTCGCACAAGCCGAGGCGGGCGCGGATTGGGTGATGCCAGGCTTTACCCATTTGCAAACGGCGCAACCCGTCACCTGGGGCCACCATATGCTGGCCTATGTGGAGATGCTGGGCCGCGATGCCTCTCGTTTCGCGGACGCCCGCGCGCGGATGAATGAAAGCCCTCTAGGCGCCGCAGCCCTTGCCGGCACCAGCTTTAACATCGACCGGGACGCCACCGCGCAAGCCTTGGGCTTCGACCGCCCTGCCGCCAATTCGCTTGATGCGGTGTCTGACCGCGACTTCGCGCTCGATTTCCTGTCAGCAGCGGCCATCTGCGCCATGCACCTGTCGCGCTTTGCCGAGGAGCTGGTGATCTGGTCCTCCGCGCAATTCCGCTTTGTGACCCTTTCGGACCGGTTCTCCACCGGCTCGTCGATCATGCCGCAGAAGAAAAACCCTGACGCGGCAGAGCTGATCCGCGCCAAGGTCGCCCGCATCATGGGTGCGAATGTGGCCCTAATGATGGTGATGAAGGGATTGCCGCTGACCTATTCCAAGGACATGCAGGAAGACAAGGAACAGGTATTTGACGCAGCCGACAACCTGATGCTGGCCCTGGCCGCGATGACCGGCATGGTCTCCGACATGACCGCCAACCGCGACGCGCTGGAACAGGCAGCAGCGTCCGGCTTCTCCACCGCGACGGATTTGGCCGATTGGCTGGTACGCAGCCTTGATATGCCGTTCCGCGACGCCCATCATGTCACTGGTAGCCTTGTGAAGGTGGCCGAGGATAAGGGTTGCGACCTGCCGGACCTGAGTCTGGCGGAGATGCAGTCGGTCCACGGCGCCATTACAGCGGATGTGTTTGACGTGCTCGGCGTGCAGAACTCGGTCCGGTCGCGGATAAGCTACGGTGGCACCGCGCCCGATAATGTGCGTGCGCAAATTGGCAGATGGAAGGAACGGTTGGCATGACACGTATCGCATTAACCGCGGCCCTGGTGGGTCTCGCCGCCTGCGGTGTCGACGGCGAACCGACCACGCCGACAACTGCCACCAAGGCGCAGACCGCCCCCGCCGGCATCAGCGTTACGGGCCGCGCAGAGATCGGTGTTGCCGGAAGCCGCTGAGCCACACTGCAGCCGCTTGCAGAATCCCGCCATTAGGGGTGAAATCCATTTAACCGCCACGTCGCTGGCGCCCATGAAAGAAATTGTGTCGATATGGATAAAATACCAATGACGCCTCGGGGTTTTAAGGCCCTCGACAGCGAATTGAAGCAGCTCAAGGTAGAAGAACGCCCGGCCATCATCCAGGCAATCGCCGAGGCGCGGGAGCATGGCGACCTGTCGGAGAACGCCGAGTACCACTCCGCCAAGGAAAAGCAATCCTTCATAGAGGGCCGCATCAAGGAGCTGGAGGGCATGATTGGCCTCGCGCAGGTGATCGACCCCTCCACCCTGTCCGGCCCCGTTAAGTTTGGCGCGACGGTCAAGCTGATCGACGAAGACACCGAGGAAGAAAAGACCTTCCAGATCGTGGGCGAGCAGGAGGCCGATATTCAAAATGGTCTGCTCAATATCTCTTCCCCGCTGGCCCGCGCGTTGATTGGCAAGGAAGAGGGCGACAGCGTCGAAGTGCGCACGCCCGGCGGCACGAAGGATTACGAAGTGCTGGATATCAGCTACGTCTGAGACGTCGCGATCGGTTGGGGGCCGGAAAATGGGTGACGACGGACAGAAAACAGACGGCCCGCACGGGGCTGATGACGACGCGCTGACCGCCCCGCCATTGGAGCTGGGTGTTTATGACAAGCCGTCCGGGGGGTTGACGGCCTCATACGTGATCGCGCTGGCGCTGAGCGGTCTTTGGCTGGCAGGCGCTGTGGCCTATTTTCTGTTGATCCGCCCGGCGGGTCAGAAGGCCACGACCGCAGGTCTGGCCATGTCCGCCATCGCAATTGTCGCGCCGCTTGTTCTGATCTGGATCGCCGCTGGCATGGCGCGCCGCAACCGCGCCCTGCGCCAAGAAGCCGCGCATTTGCGGGCATCGTTGGCCGCATTACGCAGCGAGCAGACGAAGCAATCCCGCCCAGCGGAGGCGCCGACGCCCGTATTCTCCCAGCGGAGCACGTCATCGGCACCGGGCAAGGACCTGCCGCCGGATGTGGCGCCGGCCATTTTCTCCAGCACCCGCGACCAAAACCGCCTGGCCTCCGTCCTACCGGCAGATGGTGCCGCCCAGCCAGTTCCCCCTGCTGAACAACCAAGCCTCGCATTGGACAGCCCCGCCGAGGTTGAAAGACCCGTCCTGACCGCGCGTGATTTTATCGGCGCGCTGAATTTCCCTGAAAGCGAGCGGGACAAGGAAGGGTTCAACCAGCTGCGTCGCGCCCTTGCCGACCCGATCAGCAGTAAGCTGGTTCGTGCCGCGCAAGACGTGCTGACCCTGCTCAGCCAGGAGGGGATCTATATGGACGACCTGAACCCCGAACGCTCCCGCCCCGAGCTGTGGCGCCAGTTTGCCGAGGGCGAGCGCGGTGCGGGGGTATCCGGCATTGGCGGCATTCATGACCGATCCGCGATGGCGCTGACCGCGGGCAGGATGCGGGCCGACCCGGTGTTTCGCGACGCGGTCCACCATTTTCTACGCCAGTTTGACACCACCTTTGCGCGGTTTGCGGAGCATGCGAGCGACGACAATATCATCCGACTGTCAAACACACGAACGGCCCGCGCCTTCATGCTGCTCGGCCGCGTGGCCGGCACGTTTGACTAACGCGAAACGGCGCTAGAGCCCGAAGCCTGAGAACGGCAGATAGCGGACCGCGTCGCCGGGCGCGAGTGTCTGCGCCGCGTCGCCAAGCTCCACCAGCCCATCCGCCCAGCTCAGGCCCGAGATGCGCCCTGACCCTTCGGAGGTGAATGCCTCCACCCGGCCGTCCGCGCCGATCCGCGCGCGCAGATATTCACGCCGGCCCTGCTTCTTGGATTTCTTAAAGGCGCAAGGCAGCATGAAGCCCTGCGGGGTTAGCCATTCCCCCCCCGCCAACCGCGACAAGGCCGGGCGCGCAAAAATCAGGCTGCAAACAAAGGCCGCGACGGGGTTTCCCGGCAGGCCAAACACCGGGATGCCGCCAAACATCGCCAGCGCCAGAGGCCGCCCCGGCTTGATCGCCACGCGCCAATGGGTCAGTACGCCTTCCTCGCGCAGCAAGGCGGAGACGTGATCCTCGTCGCCCCCCGACGCCCCGCCGGAGGTCAGCACAACGTCGCACCGCCCGCCTGCATCCTGCAACCGGTCGCGCAGCGCGGCACGGTCATCGCCGACATGCCCCAGATCGACCGCCTCATATCCCCATCGACAGGCCAGACCCAACAGCATCGGGCGGTTGGCGTCATAGGTTTGGTCCGGCGCGGCGTTACTTTCCGAGGGCGCAACCAGCTCGTCCCCGGTAGACAGCACCCCGACCCGAAGCCGGGTCTGCGCTGAGACAGAAGCCACTCCGAGCGCGGTTGCCAAGCCCACATCCTGCGGCCGCATCACATGACCTGCGCGCAGGGCCAGATCGCCCGCTGACAGGTCCTCCCCCGCCTTGCGGGTGTTCTGAGCGGGTTTGACGGGGGCGTTGATCTGCACGTCTGTTTCGCTGGCTGTGCATTCTTCCTGCATCACCACCGTGTCCACGCCGCGTGGCAACACGGCACCGGTTAGGATCCGGATCGCGTAGCCCGTGGGTACATGGGCTGGATAAGCCGCCCCTGCCGCCGCGCGGCCGTCGACCAGTGGCATCCGGGGGGAAAAGCCGTCAAAGGCAAATCCGTAGCCATCAATGGCAGAGTTTGGCGCGGGCGGGTGCGACCGCCGAGCGGTGACATCCCGCGCCAGAATGCGGCCACTGGCGTTTTTTGTGGGGGTCTGCTCCACCCGCGTCACGGGCGCCAAGGCTGAATTGAGGGAAGCCAAAGCCGTGTCAACCGGGGTCCAATCAATGCCGGGCGGCAAGGCGAAACAGTCATTGGCTAGCCGGGCCGGAATTGCAGCCTCGGTCAGTGCGGTCTCGTGACCCACGCCGAATATCCAACCTTCTCCCTGCTCCGCGCGGCCATCTGCCAGGATGTTTTCCAGCCGACCCTCAGCGTCGAGCCGCGCCATCACCTCCGCCATGACACGCACCTGCGCGGCGTCTTTGATCTCGCCTTCCAGCTGAGCGCGGTCGATGGCTGGCGCGATCAGGGATGGCCAAATTTCAACGAAGGCCACGGGCGCGCTCAACTCCTCAAACGGCCACACCGCAGTTTTTGCGCGGCGCCGCAACCGCGCCAAGACGGGCAACCCGGTGATGACCTGAGAGCCCACAGCCCCCGCGCCCGATAGCTGCCAGCAGGCAAAGCTGCCTTTGGCCTGTTGTTCTACAACGCGCTTTTCGGCGAAGCTGACGCAGGTCCGGTCCAACCCTTTGCGCGGCAGATCGACGATCTCGCGGTTCGGGAACGGGTTGCCCCAGAAAGGGCCGATGCCAGGGAACTGCGCATTGATCTCGCCTGCCAGTTCGCAGCGGTTGCTGCCCTCGGGGTTGTCCGTGACGCGCGCCTCGAACCAGTCCCAAAGCGCCAACGGGTCGTCGCTGCCCGTCAGGGCGCGGGCAAAACCGCTTGGGTAGCCGAAGGCGAAATCGAAACCCGCGCACAGCCTGCGACCCGCGGCGACCTCCCGGTCGATCAACGCGGCCAGCCAGTCTTCGGCCACCTGCCGGTTGCGCAGATAGATAGGTGCCTGCCCGGCGATGCAGGCCCAGATGGCGTCCTTGCGGGGGGTGGGGCCTGCATCCTTGCCGCCCGACCAATCGACCATCACATAGGTGTCGAACAGGCTCACAGTTCCAACTCTGCGACGATCAGGTCGGCGATGGCTTTCGTGTCGTCAAGGTCAAGGACCGGGACGGAAAGGCCCTCCAGCGGCTCGTCACTGGCAACCGCGCGGATCGTGCCGTCGTCACGCGCAATCAGCGGCTGGCCCGTTTCCTGCCGGTGCGCCTCAATCTTTGGGTGGGTGTCGCGCTTGTAGCCTTCGATGAGCACCAGATCGACGGGGGAGAGTTTCTCAAGCAGGTCCGCCAAGGGTGGTTCCGGCGCGCCGCGCAGCTCGCTCATCAGCGCCCACCTATTGGCCGAGGACAGCATAACCTGCTGCGCGCCGGCCATCCGGTGCCGGTCGCTATCCTTGCCGGGGCGGTCGACGTCGAAGCTGTGATGGGCGTGTTTTAGGGTGGAGACCGTCAGCCCGCGTGCGACAAATTCCGCGACCAGCCGCTCCATCAGCCCGGTCTTGCCGGAGTTCTTCCAGCCCACGACGCCAAAGACATTCATGCCAAAAGCTCCTCCGCCCGCGCCATGTCTTCGGGCGTGTTCACGTTGAAAAACGGATCGAAAGGCTCTGTCTCGAACTGCGCTATGGCGGTGCCATGCCGGTCGGTCCATTGCACCACCTTGCGCAATCCACCTTCAAGCGCCGTGCGCAGGTCATCGCGCAGCGTCACCGGCCAAAGCCCGAATGTCGGATGCCGCGACAGCCCGCGTTCCGGATCAGGGGTGGCGGCCAGCGCAATCGGAGCGTCCTCCGCGGCGAGGATCAGGCGCGGGACCAGATCACAGGGGAAAAACGGCGTGTCAGCGGCTGCGGTCACAATATGGCTGTGCCCCGCGGCTGCGGCCCAGTCCATCCCTGCGAGCACGCCTGCCAAGGGGCCCGCAAACCCGTCAATCGTATCGGCGATAACCGGCAGTCCGGTGTTGAAACGCGCGGCATCGCCGTTGGCATTCAACGCCAGATCGGCCACCTGCGGCTCAAGTCGGGCAATGACACGATCAAGCAGGCTTAGCCCGCCAAGCGCAAGCAACCCCTTGTCGCCGCCGCCCATGCGGCGGGACAAACCGCCGGCCAGAATGACCCCTGCCGGTTGCTGCATCTACTGGACCCTCCGGGGGGAGTATTTCTGAAGCAGTGATATCATCCCCGCGCGCCTTTGCGGCTTGCCTTGCGCGGTTCATCAGCGACGTCTGAAAGGTTCGCGTCCCAAATCAGGCGCTCTTCGCCGGCAAGGCAGATGAAGCGCTGCCCGCGCATGCGGCCAATGAGCGTGAGGCCCACTTGTTGCGCCAGTTCGACCCCCCAGGCCGTAAAGCCAGAGCGGGAGGCAAGCGCCGGGATGCCCATCATCGCGCATTTCATTACCATCTCGGAGGTCAGCCGCCCAGTCGTGTAAAGCGTCTTATCCGCCGCCATCGCGCCCGTAGCATGCATCCAGCCGGCCACCTTGTCGACGGCGTTGTGGCGACCGACATCCTCCATATAGACCAGCGGGTCCGCGCCCTGACACAACACAGTACCGTGGATGGCCCCGGCGGTCAGGTAAAGGCTGTCGGTGGTATTGATCTTGGCAGCCAGCGCATAAAGATCCGTGGTCTTGATCTGTGCTGGCGGCAGGGTTAGGCCGTTCAGTTCCTCCATCATGTCGCCAAAGACAGTGCCCACGGCGCAACCCGAGGTGCGGGTTTTCTTGGCGAGCTTTTCTTCATGGTCGGTCTCGACCGCTGTGCGGACAACGACAACGCGAAGCTCCTCATCATAGTCGACGCCGGTGACCTCATCGGCGTCGCTGAGCATCGCCTGATTGCGCAAAAACCCAAGCGCCAGATAGTCCGGGTAATCGCCGATGGTCATGGCGGTCACGATCTCCCGGGAATTGAGGAAGATGGTCAGTGGCCGCTCCTCCACCACGCGGATTTCCTGCAAGGCGCCGGTGTGGTCGCGGCCCGTCACCGCGCGCGTCAGCCCCTTACCATCCGGGGAGGGCGCGACCTGATACGGCACAACATGATTTGCCATTTGACCTCCCTGCCAAGCTGGGGTCCTGTCGGGACCGGTGCAAATGATAGGGCGAGGGCATGCCGGGGGAAACCAAGAAATCGACGTATCTGCGCGGGCTGACCGACGCCTTGCCCTTTGTGGTCGTGGTCGTCCCTTTTGCGCTGCTTTTCGGCGTCGTCGCCACCGAGGCGGGGTTGCCGATGAGCCAGGTCATGGGGTTTTCCTTCCTGGTGGTGGCGGGCGCGTCGCAATTTGCGGCGCTGCAATTCATGTCGGAGAATGCGCCGATCCTTGTCGTGCTGGCCTCCGCCCTGGCGGTGAACCTGCGCATGGCGATGTACTCGGCGGCCATCACCCCGCATCTGGGCGCGCTTTCCCTACCCCGGCGCTTGATCGTATCTTACTTTCTGGTGGATCAGAGCTACGCGATGTCGGTCGCTGAATATGAAAAAAAACCGGCCATGCCGCTACATCTCAAGCTCGCCTATTTCGCCGGCGTCTCCACCCCGATTTGCCCGCTCTGGTTCGCCTCCACCTATCTGGGAGCACGGCTGGGGGACGCGATACCAGCGGAGTACGGGCTGGATTTTGCCATGCCGATTGCGTTTCTGGCGATGGTTGCCCCCGCCCTGCGGACGCCCGCCCACATCGCAGCCGCTGCAGTGTCGATCATCGCCTCGTTGGCGT
This sequence comes from uncultured Litoreibacter sp., assembly GCA_938030665.1. GTDB lineage: Bacteria > Pseudomonadota > Alphaproteobacteria > Rhodobacterales > Rhodobacteraceae > Litoreibacter. The sequence continues at coordinate 37,646 of CALHHY010000025.1, forward strand.
TGACATGGGTGCCGCTGAACCTGGGGCTGCTGCTGGCAGGGCTTTTGGCGATGATGACCGGAGCCGAGATTGAGCGGCGCATGTCATGAGCTACACCGAGGCAGAGATTTGGCTGATTATGGTCTTGATGGGGATCGGCACCTTCCTGATACGGTTTTCCTTTCTGGGGCTGATTGGCGACCACAAGATGCCGGATTGGGTGCTGCGCCATCTGCGCTACACAGCGGTTGCGATCCTGCCGGGGCTGGTCGCGCCCTTGGTGGTATGGCCGGACGCGACGGGCGGAACGCCTGACCCAGCAAGGCTGGCAGCCGCCGGCGTCACGCTGGCCGTAGGATATTGGAGCAAGGGCGTTGTGCGGGCCATGCTGGCCGGGGCCGCCACGCTTTATGGGCTACAATTTCTGTTGGGCTGAAGAGCCTAGAGCGGCAAAGCGGTAGTCTTGAACACGGTGCGCAGCGCGAAGCTGGATTGCATCTGCGCGACACCCGGCAGCCGGGCCAGCGCGCGGCGGTGGATGCGGGCAAAATCCTCGGTATCGGCTGCGACAACCTTCAACAGGTAATCCGCCGAGCCCGCCATCAAATGGCATTCCAGCACTTCGGGGATCAGACGAACTTCCCGCTCAAACGCGTCGAGCACCTCGTCGGCCTGCCCGCTGAGGGTGATTTCCACGAAGACGGTGGTGGGCCGATCCACTTTGCGGGGGTCCAGCAGGGCCACATAGTCGCGGATAATGCCTTCCTGCTCCAAACGGGCGACACGGCGGTGACAGGCGGAGGCCGACAGGTTCACCTTCTCCGCCAGGTCCGCATTCGATATCCGGCCCCGCTTCTGCAATGCACGCAGGATTCGGGCATCAGTGTCATCAATCAGCTTATCCATGGCGGTTTCTTCGCATTTGCTGCCGCCTTACGCAATAATCGTCACTGCTAGCGGTATCATGCCGCAGCAATTCCCAGAAAATTCCATAATGGCGGGCATATCATGATCCGAGATTAGCCCGCAGGAGGAGAACACCATGATCATCGGCTGCCCCAAAGAGATCAAACCACAGGAGTTTCGCGTTGGCCTAACCCCCAATGCCGCGCGGGAGGCGATTGCACATGGTCATACCGTCCTGATCGAGACGCAGGCGGGCAATGGCGCGGGCTTCACAAATGACGACTATGTCGCAGCGGGGGCCAAGATTATCAGCACCGCCGCCGAAGTCTTCGAGACCGCCGAGATGATCGTGAAGGTGAAGGAGCCGCAGCCCGCTGAGCGCAAGATGCTGCGCGAGGGGCAGCTGTTGTTCACCTACCTCCACCTCGCGCCGGACCCGGAGCAGACGAAGGACCTGATCGCCTCGGGCTGTACGGCGATTGCCTATGAGACCGTGACCGATGCCGCTGGCGGCCTGCCCTTGCTGGCGCCTATGTCCGAGGTGGCAGGCAGGCTCGCGCCGCAGGTGGGTGCGTGGACCATGCAAAAGGCCAATGGCGGGCGCGGTGTGTTGATGGGTGGCGTGCCAGGCGTAGGGCCTGCGAAGGTGATGGTGATTGGCGGCGGCGTGGTGGGCACCCATGCGGCGCGCATTGCCGTGGGCATGGGGGCGGATGTAACCGTGCTTGACCGATCCCTGCCCCGGATGCGCTATCTGGACGACGTGTTCGGACAGCAATTCAAGACGCAATACGCCTCCGCCGGGAATATCGCCGAACTGGCAGAGCAGGCCGATCTGGTGATTGGCGCGGTACTGATACCCGGTGCGGCGGCGCCGAAGCTGATCACCCGCGCGCAGCTCTCCACGATGAAACAGGGTGCGGCGCTTGTTGACGTGGCGATTGATCAGGGCGGCTGTTTTGAGACCTCGCGCGCCACGACACATAGCGACCCGATCTACGAGGTTGACGGGGTCATGCATTACTGCGTGGCCAATATGCCCGGTGCCGTCGCGCGCACCTCGACCATCGCCTTGGGCAACGCGACCATGCCGTTCATGCTGGCGCTGGCCAACAAGGGTTGGCGGCAGGCCTGCGAGGATGACCCTCATCTGCTGGCAGGGCTCAACGTCCATGCGGGACAGCTGACCTATTACGCGGTCGGCAAGGCGCTTGGGATCGACGTGATCTCGCCGCAGCTAGCGCTTAGGCAGTAGGGCCTACAGCACCGACAACCTGCACCAGCATATTGCGCAGGTTCTTTGCCCGCTCCGGCCCTAGCTTCGCCTCCACCTGGGCATGCAGTTTAAGCTTCACCTCTGACAGGGCCGCGACAAGTTTGCGGCCCTTTTCGGTATGGATGACGCATCTGGCCCGCGCGTCTTTCGGGTCGCGCTTCACCTCGACATAGCCGCGCGCCACAAGGCTTTTGACTTGTCCCTGTATCGATTGTTTCGACACCCCACGGGCGGAGGCGATCTGCACCATGCTCACCCCATCCCGCCCGATCTGCACCAGCACGTCACTGTCGGCGACGGTCACGTCGTCAAAGCCAAGCTGAGCGACTGCCTCGAACATCGCGGCCTCATAGGCTTTGAACGCGCGCCACAGGTCGACGCCGATATGGTCAGGGGCAAATTCCATGGCACCTCTATGGTCAAGGTGCTTGACTATACAATTTAGTCAAGCTACCTGTCTATTGTTCATTCATTTATACGGGAAAACGAAAATGAAAGGTCTTGCAATGGTTAGTTTGCTTGCGGCCACCGCCGCCCATGCTGAAACGGAGATGTCAGAGGGGCAGCTTGACGCGCTTTTGACGGGAAACACGGTCTATCTGGCAACGCCCGGCGGCACCGCCCCGGTCTATTACGGCGCCGATGGTCGGGCGGCGGCCAACCTGCCAAACGGGGTCGAGCTGCGCGGCACCTGGGCGCTGAATGGCGCAGCCTACTGCATCGATTGGGAAAACGGCCCCAAGAACAGCTGCACACGGGTTGTGAAGACCGAGGCCGGGATCTCGATGTTTGATCTGGCCAATGGCGACCCGCGCGGCGGGATCGAACGGATCGTGCCCGGCAACGCCGAAAACCTCTGAGCTAACAAAAAAGGCCCGCCAGATCGGCGGGCCTTCTTAAATTACCGGATACTGATTTAGCCGCGTGCTTTAAGCGCGTCGCGAATCTCTGCCAGAAGCTCTTCCTGGGTTGGACCTGCTGGCTCTTCCTCAGCGGCCTCTTCTTCGGCCGTCGTGGCGTCTTTGACGCGGTTGACCATTTTGACCAGCAGGAAGACGACCCATGCAATGATCAGGAAATTGATCAGCGCCATGATGAAGTTACCGTAGGTGAAGACAGCATCGCCGACGGAGGCCTCGAGGCCACCAAAATCTATGCCACCCATGAAGATGCCGATCAACGGGTTGACCAGGTCGTCAACCAACGAGGTGACGATGGCGGTGAAAGCCGCGCCGATGATGATACCAACCGCCATATCCATGACGTTGCCTTTGGCGATGAAGTCCTTGAATTCGTTTAACATGGGTGTCCCTTTTATCAGCCCTGCGCACCTTCCAAACAATTTCTGTGCGCCCAAATGGGGTATTAACAGAAGATTAACGACAAATGCGACTGTTTTTTCGGCAGGCGTCAACTAGGTAGGAGGGGAATTTACAAAAGGAAGCGTCATGGCTGATCTCTCGAGTTTTCCTATCACCAAAAAATGGCCTGCCAGCGACCCGAGCGTTCTGCAGCTTTATTCTTTCCCGACGCCAAACGGGGTGAAAGTTTCGATCGCGTTGGAGGAGATGGAAATCCCCTACGAGGCCCATAAAGTGACCCTGTCCGACGCAGATGTGAAAAGCCCGGAATTCCTGTCACTGAACCCCAACAACAAGATTCCCGCCATCATCGACCCAAATGGCCCGGATGGCGCGCCCATTGGCCTTTTCGAATCCGGCGCGATTCTGCTGTATTTGGGCGAGAAATCGGGCAAGCTGATCGGCGCTAACGCGGCGGAAAAAGCAAAGATTACGCAATGGCTGATGTTCCAGATGGGCGGCCTTGGACCGATGCTGGGCCAGCTTGGCTTTTTCTGGAAGTTCGCCGGCAGCGAGTGGGAGGATAAACGCCCCCAGCAGCGCTACATTGACGAAGCCAAGCGGCTGCTGGCTGTGCTGGAAAAAGAACTGGACGGCAAGGACTGGATCGCCGGGAACTATTCCATCGCCGATATCGCGATTGCCCCATGGCTGCGCGCGCTGGATTTCTACGGCACCAAGGATGTTCTGGGCTGGGAGGATCATACGAACCTCGTCGCCTATCTCGACCGCTTTCTCGCGCGTCCGGCTGTGCAGACAGGTATTGTCACGCCGCCACGCGACTAGAACGACTTTCGCTGGGTCAGGTCGGCTCCGCCCGCCGGCCTGAAACCCAGCCGAGACGACCAAAGGTGCTTACGGCAGCTTACCCGTCAGCACATAGCGCAAGATATCGGCGACCTTTACGGGGTCGTCGATCACAGCCAAGGCGGCGGCGTCAACCTCCTTCAGCGCGTGTTGGTGGTCGTCGCCATGCACGATTATCAGCGACTTTCCCAATGCAGCGGCGTAGCCTGCATCAAAGGCCGCATTCCACTGCTTGTACTTCTCGCCAAAGCGCACGACGACCACATCCGCATCGCTGATCCCCTTACGGGTCCGGATTGCGTTGACCATCGCCCCTTTATGGTCATGCCAATATTTCTGATCCTCCGCGCCCAGGATCGCCACGCCACAATCGTCAGAGGCCCCGTGGTCGGTCACCGGGGCGTCGAACGCCACGTCGAGCCCTTCGCAGGCCGTGATGATCTGCTCTCGCCAGTCAGTGTGGATTTCACCTGACAGATAGACTTTCAGCGCCATTGCAGGCTCTCCTTCTTTGCTGGACTGGCAATGTGGCGCCCCCCGACCCGAAGGCAAGCGGCGCCCCGCGCTAGCCGCGCAGCACGCCGCCCGTGGCTTTCGAAACCTTGTCGATGATCTTTGCGCCAAGCGCCTCGATCTCCTGATCGGTCAAGGTCTTCTCAACCGGTTGAATGCGCACCGTGATGGCCAGCGATTTCTTGCCCTCACCAAGGGAGCCGCCAATGAATTCATCAAAGACCCGAACCCCTTCGATCATCGCCTTATCCGCGCCGGAGGCCGCGTTGACCAGCGTCAGGGCCTCGACCTCCGCATCGACGATAAAGGCAAAGTCACGCTCCACTGCTTGCAAGTCGCGCAATTCCAACGCGGGCCGTGCAGCGGATTTGACCTTCGGGAAAGGGACCTCTCCCGGCCAAAGCGTGAAGGCCATGGCAGGACCTTTGATATCCATCTCGGCCAGCACTTTCGGGTGCAACTCGCCAAATACGCCAAGCACCTTTTTGGGGCCAAGGCAGATCTGGCCGTGACGACCGGGATGCCACCACCCCTCGCCGCCTCGCATGATCTGAAACTTGGCCGGGGCACCGACGGCGGCAAGCGCTGCCTCGGCATCGGCTTTGACGTCAAATACATCTACCGCGCGGCGGCTGCCATGCACGTCCTTGGGGCCGGTATGGCCCACCAGAATGCCTGCGGCCTGCACATGCTGCTCCCCCGGTTCCCCGCCGGTGAAGGCGGCACCAACCTCAAACAAGGCCACGTCAGCATAGCCCCGCGCCTGATTACGCGCTGCGGCCTGCAAAAGACCCGGCAGAAGCGAGGGGCGCATATGGCTCATCTCGGAACTGATGGGGTTTTCCAGCTGGGACGCGTCCGACCCGCCCCCAAAGAGCGCAGCAGAACCCGCATCAATGAAGGAATAGGTGACGCATTCATTATAGCCGAGCGCCGCAATGGTACGCCGCGCCGTCTGTTCCCGCTTTTGCATCGGCGTCAGGATCGGCTTTGGCACGCCCGCCTGCACGCGCTTCAGGGGCTTGCCCTCCAGCTTGGTCAGCGACGCGATGCGCGCGACTTCCTCGACCAAATCGGCCTCCCCCTGCACGTCGGGTCGCCAGGATGGCACCTGCGCCATGTCTCCGTCGAGGGTGAAGCCCAAGTCCCGCAGCGTGGCGCGTTGCGTATCCGCCGCGATCTCCATCCCAACCAGCGACTGCACCCGGTCAGTGTCCAGCTTGTAAGCGCGCGCGTGATCAGGGATTGCGCCCGCCGCCACCACCTCGGACGCCTCGCCGCCGGCATGATCCAGGATCATCTGCGTCGCGTGGTCCAGCCCTACCGGCGTGAATTCCGGGTCAACGCCGCGCTCAAAACGGTAGCGCGCGTCGGAGTTGATCTTCAGCTTGCGCCCGGTATGGGCAATCTCGACCGGGTCCCAATAGGCGCTTTCGACAAAGACATTAACCGTCTCGTCAGAACATCCCGAGGCCGCCCCGCCCATGATTCCGGCAATGCTTTCGACACCGGCATCATCGCTGATCAACATCATGCCCGGCGCAAACCCGTATTCCTTGTCATCAAGTGCCACCAGCGTCTCACCGCCCGTGGCGCGATGCACCCGCAGGTCACCTTTCACCTTGTCAGCGTCGAAGACGTGCAGCGGGCGGTTGCGGTCATAGGTGAAGAAGTTGGTGACATCGACCAGGAAATTGATTGGCCGCAGCCCGATCGCCTTCAACGCGTCCTGCAACAAAGCGGGGGAAGGGCCGTTCTTCACGCCTTTGATCAGACGCCCGTAGAACACGGGGCAGCCGTCCAAAGCATCGTCGTCGATGCGGACATTGATCCGGCTCTTGAAGCTGCCCTTTATTGGGGCCGTGTCGCGCGGTTTCAGCACCCCAAGGCCGCGGGCGGCCAGGTCGCGCGCAATGCCGCGCACGCCAAGCGCGTCGGGACGGTTCGGGGTGATTGCGATCTCGATCATCGTGTCGACCTTGGCGGGGTCATTTTCGGCCAACCAATCGGTGAAGCTGTCGCCCACCTCGCCCGAAGGCAGTTCGATGATGCCGTCATGCTCGTCGCTCAGCTCCATCTCACGTTCCGAGCACATCATGCCAAAGCTTTCGATCCCGCGGATTTTACCAACGCCGATTGTGGTGTCGATGCCGGGCACATAGACGCCGGGTTTTGCCACAACGACGCGGATGCCTTCGCGCGCATTGGGCGCACCGCAGATGATCTGGGTTTCGCCCTCGTCGGTCTGAACCTGGCAGACCCGCAGCTTATCAGCATCAGGGTGCTTTTCGGCCTTGTTGACGTAGCCGATGGTAAAGGCGTTCAGACGCTCCGCCGGGTTACTGACCTCTTCGACCTCAAGGCCAAGGTCGGTCAGGGCATATGTGATCTCGTCAACAGTGGCGTCGGTCTCAAGATGATCCTTGAGCCAGGAGAGCGTGAACTTCATCGGTTTGCCTTAATTCAGCAGGTGTCGGGTCACCGCGAGGCGTAACCCATCATCGCCTTAGATAAAAGGGGTGAGGGCCGCCTCCAGGCGTTAACCAAGTGTTAACAACGCCTTATTCATGCCACATTTCGGAACGATTAAGGCAGAAGTACGACGTTTGTAAGTGATTCCTGAGTTCGAGGTTACAATGCCACTCTTCCTAGTAAACATCATCACCGCCGTGTTCCGGCCATCCCTGACCGCCGTCTGGGTCATGTTGGCCATGGCCGTTCTTATGTTCGACTTTGGTGGGCAAGCTGACAACATACAGTTCACCAGCGCGAAATCCTTCAGCTGCAGCGGTCTTTTCGAGGCCGTTTGTGGCGGGATGAACCGCGGCTTCCTGAATTAACCCAACCTTCTTGTTGACGGTTTAGACCCTTTCAGAACGTATCATTCTGAGAGGGTGCGCCGATGGCCTTGCCGCCGCTCTGCCTGCTTCATATCGGCAAAACAGGCGGGACATATTTGCGGACCGTGCTGCGCCACAACCGATCTCACTGGTCGCGGCCGATTCAGGTGCTGCGCCACCGGGCGACCCTTGCCAGCACGGCAGAAAGCTATGGGGACACGCGACAGATCGCGTTCACCTTCCGCAACCCGTCTGCCCGGTTCGTCTCGGCCTTCTACTCCCGCCAGCGGCAGGGCCGCCCGACTTTCCAACACGGCTGGAGCGCGGAGGAAGCCGCTACCTTCCTGTGGTTCGAGACGGCGGAGGAACTGGCGCTGGCCCTCACGTCCTCGCAGCCGCGCCGCCAATCCGCAGCGCTATTTGCCATGAGCGCCATCACCCATCTCAGGCGGAACACGGCGTTCTACCTGCATGGCCGTCAGCAATTACGGCTCAACCGTGGGCAAATCATCATGTGCGTCGATACGGTGGAGTTGGACGCCCGGCTTCCCGCCGTTATGGCGCGGCTCGGCGTGTCGGAATTCACAATCCCAAGCGATCCCAAGCGCCACGCCTCACCCGTCCCCCTGCCCCCGTTGTCGCAAGCCGCCGAAGACGCGCTGCGCCAGCATTGGGCCGGGGAGTACCAGCTTTACGACACCTGTCGCCAGATCGCTGGCCAGTTGGGCCTTAGCGGCTAAGCCCAGCTGCCAGATCTGGCTGATCCAGCGCGGCAAAGCCGTAATGGCGCAGCCAGCGCAGGTCACTGTCAAAGAAGGCGCGCAGATCCGGGATGCCGTATTTCAGCATGGCAATCCGGTCGATCCCCATCCCGAAGGCAAAGCCCTGCCATTCAGCCGGATCAATGCCGCCTGCCTCCAGCACTTTCGGATGCACCATGCCGGAACCGAGGATCTCCAACCAGTCATCGCCCTCGCCCACTTTCAGCTGCCCATTTTCCCATGAACAGCGAATGTCGACCTCCGCCGATGGCTCCGTGAAGGGGAAATGGGAGGCGCGGAAGCGCAGCTCAACCCCGTCCACCTCGAAAAAGGATTTCACGAATTCCTCCAACACCCATTTCAAGTTCGCCATGGAGATATCTTTGTCGATAGCCAGGCCCTCGACCTGGTGGAACATGGGTGTGTGTGTCTGGTCGTAATCCGCGCGGTAGACGCGTCCCGGACAGATCACCCTGATCGGCGCGCCATGCTCCAGCATCGACCGGATCTGAACGGGCGACGTATGGGTGCGCAGCACATGCGGCGGGCGGTTATCGCCGGCCTCACGGTGCATATAGAACGTGTCCATCTCGCCCCGCGCGGGGTGGTGGCTGGGGATGTTGAGCGCGTCAAAGTTGTGCCAGTCATCCTCCACCTGCGGGCCTTCCGCGACGGAGAAACCCAGATCCGCAAAGATCGCCGAGACCTCCTGTGTGACTTGGCTAATGGGGTGGATCGTGCCCGCAGGGCGACCCCGCGACGGCAAGGTCACGTCCAGCCATTCGGTCCGCAACCGTTCGTCCAGGGCCGCGTCGGCGAGTCCCGCCTTCTTGGCGGCGATGGCCGCGTTGACCTCGTCTTTCAGCGCGTTAAGGGCGGGGCCTGCGACCTGCCGTTCCTCCGGGGTCATCTTGCCGAGCTCGCGCATCTTCAAGCTGATCTCGCCCTTTTTGCCAACAGCGGCCACGCGGATCGCCTCCAGCGCGGCCTCATCGGCGGCGTTGGCGATTTGGCCAAGATATTTCGCTTTCAGATCGTCCATAAGGGGCTCCAACCAAGGTTGCAGCGGTAGCTACAGCCGCCCGCCCGCAAGTGCAAGAGACCCGGCAGGGTCGGAAATTGAATGTCCGGGGACCCACGCCTGGACTCGCGGAATCAAAGGGATGAAAATGGGACTTTTGGGAATATTGAGTCTTTTCAAAGGGTCAGCAGAATTGTGAGTCTTCGCCGCCACGTTCAGCGGAAAACACAAGATGATCAGAAGTTTGGCGTTCCGACCACAAGCTGTGGCGGGTAGACATAGTATCATTCTCTCGGCGTTCGCTAGCACGATCCGTTACGGACAAGGGACACTGAAATAAGGTGGCGCAGACCATCGAGCAGCTGCGCAGACAGCACGGGCGGAAGAGGCTGCAAAAGCCCAGACCGGAACTGATATCGGCCCTACGCGGAAGCGGGAACTTAGTCCGCCGCGCAGACCGAGCCAACGGCGCAGAAACTGAAAAGGCCGCTCAACAGGGAGCGGCCTTTTTTGTCGTTGGACCGCGACGCGCGCTGCTGTTTCAAACACATTGTTCCGGGCCGTCTGCTTCCATACAGTCGGATTATTGAATTTTCACAAATTTAAAGGTCATCATGAGCTACTTTGAAAAGGCACCGCCACCCCGCTCTGTAGCTTCACCTAGAAGCCAAGCGATAGGACGCGATTGTGCCGCGCAGCTAAGTTCCGCAGCCAGATCGCATCAAACTCTGCAACAGAAGGCCGATCAAAGCATGGCAGTGCAACGCTTGCGGGGTATGTTCGCCAAAAACACCAAGCGTGCCGCCCGGTCCGCACCGGTTGATCAGAAAAACGTGGAGTCCGCCGCCGCACCGCTGCAAGCCGCGTTCAGCCAGCCCGCGAAGAATAATTTCAGGGCGGCCCGCGACATCCTTCAGACAGCATATGACAACTACAGACAATTTGACCAACAACTTGACGGGAACCGGGGAGCCTGGGGTTTTTCCCATAACACCTGGAACGGCTTGCGCGCCAATACAGAGCTAAAATCAAATCAGATACGCGGTCAGGGGACAGCCGGGGCGCTGGAGTCGCTATCTTGGGGCGTGAACGCAAGCCACACGGTGACGGGCCCGGGTGGCGGCGCGGGGATCGACCTTCGGCATTTCAGCTCCGCCGGCATGGGAGCGGCCCGAATGGATCTCGAAGTGAAACATGCCAATTCATGGGCTAGTGTGAAAGCCGCCATCAACAGCGCGATTCATGCGCATGGCCGCAACCAGACCATCAAAATATATGTCACTAATGCCGGCCAGATCCCCGACATTGGAGAGAATTGGGTCGATCATGGCGTCGCGCGCAGGATATACTCTCACCATTCGGTCGAAGAAGAAAATATGGCGACCGTCAAGTTCTATACTGACACAGACGGTATATTTCGGCGGGAACGGAGAGTAGGTTGGCCCTAGGTGCCGTCCAGGCGCGTCAAAATAGGCGACCGCCTTTGGGTTGGCTTTTCCTCGCCGTGGGTTGACCTTTCAACAAAAAAAGCCCCGCTTTCGCAGGGCCTTTCTAACTCGATGCGCCTAGGCCTACGTTAAGACCTTAGGCGGCCAGCGCAGCTTTGGCCTTTTCAACGACAGCAGCAAAGGCCGCCGGTTCGTTAACGGCCAGATCAGCCAAAACCTTGCGGTCGACCTCGATGCCAGCCAAGGACAGACCATTGATGAAACGCGAATAGGTCATCGTCTCATCAATCGCGCGGCAGCCAGCATTGATCCGCTGGATCCACAACGCGCGGAAGTTGCGCTTGCGGGCCTTGCGGTCGCGGGTGGCGTATTGGTTGGCCTTGTCGACGGCCTGACGGGCGACCTTGAAGGTGTTTTTGCGACGGCCCTGGTAGCCCTTGGCGGCCTTGATGACCTTCTTGTGGCGTGCGTGTGTCGTGACGCCGGATGTAACTCTTGCCATGTCTGTCTCTCCTCAGCGCGCGTAGGGCATGTATTTTTTCACGATGTTCTCATCTGCCTTGCAGAGGATCGTCGTGCCGCGCGCGGTGCGGATAAACTTGGTGGACCGCTTGATCATGCCGTGGCGCTTGCCTGCCTGACCAGCTTTGACGCGGCCAGAGGCCGTCATCTTGAAGCGCTTCTTGGCGCCCGATTTCGTCTTCATCTTCGGCATTTCCATCTCCTCAGTCATGAGTGGTAAAAGCGCGACTCGGCATGCCATACCGGCCGGTCCCGCTTGGATCGAGCACGCCTTCTACGGCGCTTTGCCACATGACGCAAGCCCTTTGGCAGCATGGCGCGAGAGGCGATGCGGCCAAAGGCCACCTAAAGGAAGCCGGCCACCACCCGCGTGACAATGTCGGGGATCTCGTCAATCGAGATACCGCCGGGTGTGTTGTATACGGCGTAGATGATCAGGCCCCCTGACACGACGACTGCGACAGCTGCCGCACGGGGCGGGTTGCCGTCGACCAGTGCCGAGAAGATGCCCGGTATCGCCATGACCCCGACCACCAGTCCGAGCACAAAGATGAGTTCCTGCGTGATCACAGCCAAACCTCCGCCAATTCTGCCGGTGACGTGATCCTATTCGGGGTCAGCAGCGAAAATCAATCGTTCTTCCACCGGTGCCACGCGCAAGATATTTGTGGTGCCCGGTTGGTTGAACGGCACCCCGGCGGTGACGACGATCTGGTCTTTCTCCGTCGCGAAATTGTACTCACGCGCCGCCCGCGCCGCGGCGACGACAGCCATCTTGAACCGCTCGACCGAGCTGGTCATGACACAATGCGTCCCCCAGCTAAGGCAAAGCCGCCGGGCGGTACCCATCAGCGTGGTCAACGCGATGACCGGGACATGCGGCCGCTCCCGCGAGACCAGCAAAGCTGTCGTGCCCGACTGCGAAAAACAACAGATCGCCTTGATATCGGTGGTCTCGGCGATCTCGCGCGCAGCCACAACGATACCGTCGGCGATCGTGTTCTTGGTCCCACCCCGCTGAGCGGCGATGATGTCGCGGTAATTGCTGTCGCTCTCCACCTCTATGGCCACGTTGTTCATCGTGGTCACGGCCTCAATCGGGAAGGAGCCTGCAGCGCTTTCCGCGCTGAGCATGATGGCGTCTGTGCCCTCGTAGATCGCGGTCGCTACGTCGGAGACCTCCGCACGGGTCGGCATCGGGCTGTCGATCATGCTTTCCAGCATCTGAGTGGCCACGATCACCGGCTTGGCCACCTCACGGCATTTACGCACCAGACGTTTCTGGATCGGCGGAACGTTCTGCACAGGTAGCTCGACCCCGAGGTCGCCCCGTGCCACCATGATCCCGTCAGAGACGGCAAGGATGTCGTCAAACGCCTTCACCGCTGCGGGTTTCTCGATCTTGGACAGGATCGCTGCGCGCCCTCCCGCAAGCTCCCGCGCCTCGGCCACGTCAGCCGGGCGTTGCACGAAGGACAGCGCCAGCCAGTCGACACCCAGTTGGCACACGAATTCCAGATCCTTGCGGTCTTTCTCGGACAGGGCCGCCAGCGGCAGAACGACATCCGGCACATTCACGCCTTTGCGGTTCGAAATCTCCCCGCCCACGGTCACCTCGCAATCCGCGAAATCTGCGCCGCATTCCTTCACCTTCAGGCGGATCTTGCCGTCATTGACCAGCAGGCTGGCGCCCGGCTCCAGCGCGTCAAAAATTTCCTTATGCGGGAGCTGCACGCGGGTTGCGTCACCCGGCGCGTCGTCAAGGTCCAGGCGGAACGGGGCGCCGACCTCAAGGATATGGCCGTCATCATTGGCAAACTGCCCGACCCGCAGCTTAGGGCCTTGAAGGTCAGCCAGAATAGCAATCGGGCGGCCAGTGTCTTTTTCGATCTGGCGGATGATTTCGTGGCGGACGCGAATCTCGCTATGGTCACCGTGGCTCATGTTCAGGCGGAACACGTCAGCTCCAGCCTCAAACAGGGCGCGGATCATCTCGTAATCGTTGGATGCGGGACCCAGGGTAGCAACAATTTTCACCTTGCGGAGGCGTCTCATCGGGCGTCTTCCTTCATATAATCTGCGATTTTCAGTCTTGGGCCGGGGCCACGTATGGCGCATCCGCCCCTTGATCGCAACTGGCCCTTTCCTTCCCTGCCCCCTAAACAGAAAACCGGCTGACACCACCCTTGAGAGGCGCGATGACACAAGACGCATATAAGATCGAAGGGGCCACCCGTCCGGGGCGGTTTGTGGTGATGTGCGACCACGCGTCGAACCGGGCACCGCCGTTCGTGGCAGGCGGCGATCTGGGGCTACCCGCCGCCGATATGGGCCGCCATATCGCTTTTGATATCGGTGCCGCAGGGCTGAGCGCGGCCTTGGCTGACCGGCTTGATTGCCCCGCGATCTATTCGACCTTCTCCCGCCTCGTGATTGATCCCAACCGGGGCGAGGATGACCCGACGCTGATCATGCAGCTTTATGACGGAACGATCATCCCTGCCAATCGCGGGCTGGACCCGGCGGCGCGCGACGCGCGGCTGACCCGACTCTATCGTCCTTATCACAATGCTGCGGCAGAGCTGACCGCCACGCGGGACGCACCGGCTGTTATCTCTGTCCACTCCTTCACGCCGCAACTGCGCGGCAGGCCCGCCCGGCCCTGGCAGATAGGCATTCTGTATAACGAGGATCGCAGATGGGCAGCGCCGCTTATTGAGCGGCTTGGGCAGCAGCCTGATCTTTGCGTCGGCGACAACCAGCCCTATGCGGGCTATCTGGAAGGCGACACGATGGCGCGGCACGCCCTGAGCCACGGCCGCCCCCATATCTTGATCGAGCTGCGCAACGACCTCATATCTAGCGCAGAAGGACAGGTGGCCTGGGCCGACCGGCTTGCCCCAATCCTTACCCAGACGCTGGCGCAGACCGGCCTATGACATGGAGATGAACCCTATGGACGACCAGAACCGGACCGAGTTGGAGGCCGCGGCCTTCCGCACCCTGCGCGACCACCTGCAGAAGCGGACCGATGTGCAGAATATTGATATGATGAACCTCGCCGGGTTTTGCCGAAACTGTCTGAGCCGCTGGTATCAGGAGGCCGCCGCCGAGCGCGGCATCGACATAGGCAAGATGGAAGCCCGGGAAATATTTTACGGGATGCCCTTCGATGATTGGAAGGCGCAGCACCAGACGGAAGCCAGCGCGCAGCAGCAGGCCGAGTTTGAGGTCGCCCATAAGGACGCAACCTGAAACGTGAGTGACACAGCTGTGAGACGTTGTGTCGGGAAACCCGGCGCAACAATCGCTATGTTAGCAAACAGATGAGAAGGAGATCAAAGATGAGCTTCACGAAGTTTGTAGCCGCTACCGGCCTCGCAGTGACCCTTGCCGCCCCTGTCTACGCGGATGAGCCGCTGACACACCTGCAGCGCACCGTCTCGACAGAGCTAAAGACCTACGGATTTAAGGACGTGGACGTCCGGTCACTATCCTCCGGCCAGATCGCCCATATCCACCACCTGCTTTATTCGGATCGGGGTGTGGCTCAGATACGCGGCCAGATCGGCGCGATCCTCGGCGACAGCCTGCTGAAATCGGTATTCAGATGAGCGCGCCTCGCCCGCTCGCTGCCGTTTTCGCCGCGCTGCTGGTTTCAGCCACGCTGGCCTCCGCCCCGCCCGCCACGGCCGCGCAGAACAGCCAGTTGATCCGATCGGTGGAGCAGCGGCTGGCGATCATTGGCTTTGGCGATGTTGACGCCAGCACATTGTCCACCAGCCAACTGGCCGCGCTGCATTTAAGGTTGCAAGGAAAATACACATTCGGCCTGAACCGTGTGCGGGCCAGGCAAGAGGTAAAGGTCATTCTGGACTGGGAGAACTAAGACCGTGTCGACTGTTGCGTCGAGCGGACCAAAAGTTTGGTCCAATCAGGATTGATTAAAATCTTACGGTTAATCACGTCTCCGGGCGGATATCGTGATGACTTTTTTGGAACTTGAAGAACCCCCACGCCGTTGTCCATTCAAGAACGCTCTTGAAAGAGCCTTTAATTGAAAGGAGTTACGTAATGCTAGGTTGGGCTATCACATTTCTTGTCGTCGCGATCATCGCGGGTATCTTTGGGTTTGGCGGCATCGCGGGGGCATCCGCGGGTATCGCACAAATTCTGTTCGTCCTGTTCCTTGTCCTGTTCGTGGTCTCGATGATCGCACGGGCCGTAAGGGGCAAGTCGGTTAGCTAACTTCACTGCCGCAAGGGAAACTAGATGGAAGGCGCATCCTGACAAAGGGGTGCGCCTTTACGTTTTGTTAAGCGTTGTCGGCGTTGTTCTGTTAATCATGTCTCAATTCTCGCCGTCCGTGAAAGCCTGCCATTAAGAACTCGGTAACAAACTCCCGATACCTTTTGCCTCGGGGGCATTGTTGACTTTGGGGTGACCAATGGCGGTAGCAGTAATTCTCGTAGGGGGGCTGGCAGGTTTTATATCCTTCCTGAGTGCCTTGATATTCTTCGACACCGGTTTCCTATGGGCGCTTGCGATTTACTCCTGCGCCGGCACCTGCACCGCTTTGATGGCGGTAGCGGTCCACATCACCGCCAATTCGGTTCGGTCGGCGACGCCTGACATGCGCGAACTTCGCCATCAATCAACTTCCTGACGCCTAATCCGCCCGCGCTGCGCGCTTTACTTCACGTTCAGAACCTGCAATTGAGTGCTTGCTACGTTTGCCTTTTGCGACCACTGACCTCCCTTCTTGCGGCTGCCAGTCTATCGTTTCAGACCAACCGCGCCGCGCTGCCGCCTACTGTGGGCAGCACATACAAAACATGAAGAAGGATATCATCTCATGGCCACTGGTACCGTAAAATGGTTCAACACCACTAAGGGCTTCGGCTTTATCGCGCCTGACGGCGGCTCCAAGGACGTCTTCGTCCATATCTCCGCCGTTGAACGCGCGGGCCTGACCGGCCTGGCAGACGACCAAAAAGTGACATTTGACATTGAAGCAGGCCGCGACGGGCGCGAAAGCGCCATCAATATCGCCCTCGCATAAGCGTTTTGCCCACGAATTCAGGCCCGCCCGGCGCATCTGCCCGGGCGGGCTTTTTTGTGGCCGATCCTACCGTTTGCCCAAACCGGGCGCGCCGCGTAAAAGGCGGCATGAACAGGTTTGACGTCATCATCGTGGGTTCCGGCCCCGCCGGGTCCGCCGCTGCCGTGACGGCCTGCGCCCACGGACTGAGCGTCGCGATCATCGACAAGGCAACTTTCCCGCGTGACAAGCTTTGTGGCGGGCTGTTCACGGGCCGCAGCCAAAAAGCGATGCGCGCCGTCTTTGGCTGTGATGTCACGCCCGACCTGTTTTTGACCTCAGACCACATGCGTTTTTCGGCCAGCGGTGCGCCGCTCGCAAACATTACCAATGCCCCGCCCATGCACCTGACCATGCGGCGTGATTTTGACGCGATGCTGCACGCCCGCGCCTGCGCGGCTGGCGCCACAGCCTATTTGGGGCAGCCGGTCGCCAGCCTTGATCCCGGCTCAAAAACGCTGAAGACCCGTGACGGGGCGGTCTTCCAATATCAGGTGCTGATCGGAGCGGATGGGGTGAACTCCTTAGTGGCGCGCGCACTGTTTGGCCGCCCCTTTGACCCCGATCAGATCGCCTTCGGCCTGGAGATCGAAAGCCCCGTCCAGCCCTATCGCGACAACGCCGTCGAAATTGATTTCGACGCGGCCGATTGGGGCTATGGCTGGTCCTTCCCGAAGCACAAAACCATGACTGTTGGCGTCTGCGGCATTACCAGCAAAAACGCAGATATGAAGGCCAATATGGCGCGCTATGTGACCCAGTTGGGCGCGGATGAGAACCTAAAATACAAGGGCCAGTATTTGCCCTTTGGCGACTACCGAAAAACGCCGGGTGATGCTGCCATCCTGCTGGCAGGCGACGCCGCAGGGCTGGTGGACCCAATCACCGGTGAAGGCATTGCGCTGGCGATGGAAAGCGGCGCGCATGCGGCTACTGCAGCAGCGACGGCCATCGCCCAAGGCAGGCCTGACACGGCCTTCGCGCATTACAGCAAGGCAATAAAGCCAATCCACAAAACGCTGGATCAGGCCCGGCTCTGGCGTCTGATCATGTTTCCGAAAGCGACCGAGGGCTATTTCAAGAAAGCCTTCGCGCGCGGCTCCCATCTGCAGATGAAGTACCTTGAGCTACTGGCCGGGGAAGCAGATTACCACGACCTCAGGTGGGAGCTGCTCCGACGTCTGCCAAAGCTGGTCTGGCGCATGGGCAAGCATAAACTGGGCCTGCGCCAGACCGGGTGATCTAGTCTTTCAAGATGAAGGTGACCTTCAGGATCACCCGATATTCGTTGATTTTGCCGTCATCGACCGTGCATTTCATGTCCTGAACCCAGGCGCTTGTAACGTTTTTCAACGTTTTTGAGGCGCGTTCGACCCCCTTTTCGACGGCATCGTCGAAGCTTTTGGAGGATGAGGCGATGATTTCCGTGACGCGTGCAACTGACATTGGTGTCTCCCGATTGCGTGGCTTTTCTTGGTTAAGGTGGCCAGCCTAGCCCCCATAGCCATTGACATTCAAGGACCCCCGCTATCGACATTCTCCGGCTAGGATTAACATCGCTGCTGGTCGGGTCACGGTCGCGGCGCCAAGGGCTCACAACCATAACGTCTACTACATGCCCCCTTGCCAAGGGCCTGCAAGCGTCGCTTGATGCCGTGCATGGCTGACCCTTTCTTCTTCGGTTACGGCTCGCTGGTGAATACGGCGACGCATAGCTACCCCGATCCGATCCCCGCGCGACTGACAGGATGGCGGCGGATGTGGCGTCACACAAGCTTGCGCGATGTCGCTTTCCTGACGGTCATTCCCGATGCGAGCGCGGAGATTGAGGGCCTGATCGCGCAGGTGCCGGACAATGATTGGGCGGCACTCGATCTGCGAGAGCATGCCTATAGCCGCGCAGCCATCGCACGCGAGACGCTGACCATCGACAGCCCCCGCGACGTGGCGGTGCAGATTTACCAGACCCGCACCGATCAGGACGCGGCCCCCAGCACCCGCCACCCGATCCTGCGCAGCTATCTGGATGTGGTCGTCCAAGGTTATCTGCGCGTCTTTGGTGAAAACGGCGCGGCCCGGTTTTTCGAGACAACCGATGGTTGGGACGCGCCCATTCTGGATGACCGCGCGGCCCCGCAATATCCACGCCACCAGAGGCTGACAGCCCAGGAAACCGCGTTGGTCGACCGGCTGCTAGCGGCGCATATGTAGGATTTGCATCAGCCGGATATGCGGGGCAAAGGCTTCGCGCACGGGGCGCGGGCCTTCCGCCTCCTGCGCCATGACGCGGCGCGCCAGATAATAGGCCAGCCCTGCGAAGATCACCCCTCCGAACGCCTGCCCGATCAGCACTCCCGGCGCGCCGAACAAATACGCGCCAAGCGCCACCAATGGGATCGTGCCGACCGTGTGGCGTCCCCAATTGACCCAGGTCGAATAGAACGGATGGCCGAGATTGTTGAAGGCGGAGTTTGCGACGAAAATCGCCCCATTGAAAAAGAACGCCAATGCTAGCGGACCGCAGAACAGATAGATCAGCGTCACGCCCACGCCCTGCGCCTGAAACAGCGCCACAATAGGGTCGCGCAGGAAGAACAGTAGCGCGCTGACGCCCACCACATAGAGCCCGATGAAGATCAGCCCATCGCGGAAGGCACGCGCCACGCGTTCATGCTTCCCGCCGCCAAAATTCTGCCCGATGATTGGCCCCAGGGCTCCAGATAGGGCGAAAATCACCGCGAAGGAGACCGGCGTCAGCCGGGAGACGACCGCCATGCCAGCCACAGCAGCCTCTCCGAATTCGGCCATGGCGCGGGTCACGTAGCCCTGCCCAATCGGCGTGGCAAGTTGCGTCAGAATGGCCGGTAGGGCGATGCCAAAAACCGGCCCGAAATCGCGCAGGAACGACGGCATATGCGGCGGCGAAATCCCGCCATGATGGCGGATGATCGGCAATAGCGCGGTGGCCGCTATCGCAAGTCGCGCGGCCACGCTGGCGAGGGCGGCCCCGGTCAGCTCTAGATCCAGCCCGAAGATCAGGATCGGGTCCAATACCGCGTTGACCAGCCCGCCATAGATCGTGGCCATCATCGCCCGCCGCGCGTCACCGTAAGCCCGCAGGATCGCGCCGCCCATCATGCCGATCATCAGGAAGGGCAGGCTTGGCACGATGATCTGCAGGTAGTTGATCGCCAGTGCCTGCGTGTCACCCGTTGCGCCCACAAGCGAGGTCAGAAAGCCCAGGTTCATCCACACAAGGGCGGAGAAGGCGATGCCAAACAGCACACCGTAGACTAGTGAGTTGGTGATCAGCTGCCGCGCCCGATCCTCGTCATTCTGCCCCAAAGCGCGGGAAACGAGCGCGCCTGCCGCAATGGCCATGCCGATCCCGAAAGAGGTGGTGAAAAACAGGATTGCACCCGCATAGCCGACCGCCGCCGCCAAAGCCGCGTTGCCCAGCATCGAGATGAAGATCATGTCGACGAAATCGACCAGAAACACTGCGACCAGCCCGACCGAGGCCGTCAACGACATCACCGTGATATGACGAAACAGGTTCCCTTCGAGGAACTTCGCGGTTTCTTGTGCCATCCCGTCCCCTTGCGTTCTGTCAGTTCCCTGCGCTCACACAGACAGCGTGGCCTGCACGGCCTTTTTCCAGGCCCCGTATTTATGCGCGCGGGTGTCCTCGTCCATGCCCGGCTCGAACCGGCGCTCCAGCGCCCAACTTTTGGCAAAGCCTGCCTGATCGGGGTAAAGCCCCGCCCGCATCCCGGCAAGCCAGGCGGCCCCCAAGGCCGTTGTCTCCAGCACCTCCGGCCGGTCCACCTGCGCCCCGATGATGTCTGATAGGAACTGCATCGCCCAATCGCTGGCCGTCATCCCGCCATCGACGCGCAACACGTTTTGCCCGTCCGATGTCCAGTCCGCCGTCATCGCTTCCAGCAGGTCACGGGTCTGGTAGCCCACGCTTTCGAGCGCCGCCTTGGCGAATTCTTCGGGGCCCGACCCGCGGGTCAACCCGTAGATCGCACCCCGGCAATCGGCATCCCAGTAAGGCGCGCCCAACCCAGTAAAGGCTGGCACCAGAATGACGTCCTGCCCGGGATCGGCCTTGTCGGCCAAGGGCTGCGTCTCCGACGCCTCGCGGATGATTTTCAGCCCGTCGCGCAACCATTGCACCACGGCGCCGGCGATAAAGATCGACCCTTCCAGCGCATAGGTGGGCTTGCCGTCGAACTGGTAGGCGATCGTTGTCAGCAGCCGGTTTTTTGACGCCACCGGCGCGTCGCCCGTATTCAAAAGCGCAAAGCAGCCCGTCCCGTAGGTTGATTTCAGCATGCCCGGCTCGAAACAGGCCTGTCCCACGGTGGCCGCCTGCTGGTCGCCGGCGACGCCCAGAATGGGAATTTCGCGGCCAAACAAATCCGCCCGTGCCATCCCGAAATCGGCGGCTGAATCCAACACCTCGGGCAGCATGCCCATCGGGATACCAAGCGCTTCGCAAATCGTCGTGCTCCACCGGCCTTTATGGATGTCATACATCAGCGTCCGGGCGGCATTCGTCGCGTCCGTTACGTGCCGCTTGCCCCCGGTCAGCTTCCAGATGATGTAGCTGTCGACGGTGCCAAAAAGCAGCTCCCCTGCCTCGGCGCGGGCGCGCACGCCCTCGACGTTTTCAAGTATCCAGCGCAGTTTGGTGCCGGAGAAATACGGGTCCAGCAGCAGCCCGGTCTTCGCGGCAAACATGGGTTCGTGGCCTGCATCGCGCAACTCCCGGCAATAGTCGGAAGTCCGCCGGTCCTGCCAGACGATGGCGTTATGCACGGGCTTGCCGGTTTCTTTGTCCCAGACGACCGTGGTCTCGCGCTGGTTGGTGATCCCTATAGCGGTGATGTCCTCGCCCTTCAGCCCCGCCCGCTCCATTGCCGCGCGGCAGGTGCCGGCGGTGGTCGACCACAGGTCATCCGGCTCATGCTCCACCCAGCCTGACTTCGGGAAATGCTGCGCGAATTCCTCCTGCGCGGAGGCCACTATTTTCATGTCCTTGTCGAACAGGATCGCCCGGCTGGACGTGGTGCCTTGGTCAATGGCCAGAATATGGGTCATGCGGTGCCTCCCTCGCGCTGCATCCAATCGTCAAGCACCTTGATTTCATCCGCGCTCATCCGCAACCCCAGCTTGGAGCGGCGCCAGACCACGTCCTCCGCCGTTCGGGCATATTCATGGGCCATGAGCCAGCGGATTTCGCGCGCGGTCAGCGTGGCCCCGAAGGCCTGCCCCAGATCGTCCGGTGATTTTGCATCTCCCAGCACCGCCCGTGCTTCTGTGCCATAGGCCCGGATCAGGCGGCGTGCCCAGAAGGCGTCAAGGAAGGCGTAGTCGCGTTGAAGCGCCGCGATCAGCGCATCGACCTGGCTGACTTTGAAATTCCCGCCCGGCATCGCCACGCCTGCGGTCCACGGCGCGTCCCGCATTCCCATCGCGTTGCTGATCTTGCCAAGCGCATGTTCAGCCAGCTTGCGGTAGGTGGTGATCTTGCCGCCAAAGACGTTGAGCATCGGGGCGCCCGCCTGCCGGTTCACCTTCAGCACGTAGTCCCGCGTCGCCGCCGTCGCCGATTTTGCCCCGTCATCATAAAGCGGGCGCACGCCGGAATACTTCCAGACGATGTCATCCACGGTGATGTCCTGCTTAAAATACTGGTTTGCGAAAGCCAGCAGGTAATCGCGTTCCTCGTCGGAGCATTCGGGCGCCACGTCCGGCTCGTCATGTTCCGCGTCCGTGGTTCCGATCAGGGTATAATCCGTCTCATAAGGAATGGCGAAAATGATGCGCCCGTCTTCGCCTTGGAAGAAATAGCATTTCTCGTGGTCGAACAGCTTCTTGGTCACGATATGGCTGCCTTTGACCAGCCGCACGCCTTCAGTCGCGTTGATCCGCACGGTGTTATGGATCAGATCACCAACCCAGGGCCCACCCGCATTGACCAGCATTTTCGCGCGGCGCTCGAACGTCTGGCCGCCCTTTTCAAGCGTGATGACCCAGATGCCATCCACCGCCTCGGCGCTGACGACCTTGGTGCGCGTCATGATCTCCGCCCCACGAGCTGCGGCGTCGCGCGCGTTCAACACGACAAGGCGGGAATCCTCAATCCAGCAGTCGGAATATTCGAACGCCTTCTCGAACCGGTCCTCCAGCGGCTCACCTTCCTTGCGGTTGCGCAAGAACAGCGTCTTGGTGCCAGGCAGGATGTCGCGTCCGCCCAGGTTGTCATAAAGGAACAAGCCAAACCGGATCATCCAGGCGGGCCGGCGGCCCTTCATCCAGGGCATAACAAAGCTCAGAAGTTTTGACGCCGGGGTCGAGCCCTCGAACCGCATGTCCTTGTGATAGGGCAGCACGAAACGCATCGGCCAGGAGATATGCGGCATCGCCTTCAGTAGCGTCTCCCGCTCGATCAGGGCCTCGCGCACCAGCCTGATCTCCCCATATTCGAGATAGCGCAACCCGCCATGGAACAGTTTTGTCGAGGCAGAGGAGGTCGCCCAGGCAAGATCCTTCATCTCTGCCAAGGACACGCTCATACCGCGCCCCGCCGCGTCCCGCGCAATGCCGCAGCCATTGATGCCGCCGCCAATGACAAACAGATCGGTGATTTTCTCGTCAGACATGTCTCGACTCAGCTCCTTTTTCTCAAGACCTTCACATAGGTTTACTTTCGTTTCGTCAAGGTTATGTTTCGCTTTAGTTTCGAATGGAGCCCCCAATGGCCGAAAACTTTCGCCAGAACGACATCCTCGCCCTTGCCCAGCAACAGGGGCGCGTCTCGGTTGATGACCTGTCGGCCCGGCTGGGGATATCTGTACAGACCATCCGCAAGGACCTGGCCCAACTTGCCGAAAGCGGCAGGTTGAAGCGGGTTCATGGCGGGGCGATCCTGCCATCGGGCGTGACCAATATCGGCTACACCGAACGCCAGGAGCTAAACCGCGCCGCCAAAGCTGCCATCGCAAAGCGATGCGCGGCGGATATCCCCGACAACGCCTCCATCTTCCTCAATATCGGCACCAGCACGGAGGCTGTCGCGCGCGAGTTGTTAGGCCACCGCAACCTGATGGTGGTGACCAACAACTTGAATATAGCGCAAATTCTGGGGGCAAACGGGGATTGCGAGGTGATCCTGGCCGGCGGCAAATTGCGTCGCTCCGATGGCGGGCTGACAGGGCCGTTTACCGAACAGATGATCCGCGCGTTTCGCTTTGATTACGCCGTGATCGGCTGCTCTGCCCTCGACCCGAGCGGGGACATTCTGGACTACGACATGGCGGAGGTGGGCGTGAGCCAGGCGATCATCTCCCGGTCACGGGAACAGTTTCTGGTGGCTGACACCACAAAGTTTGACCGCAGCGCGCCGGTGCGGATCGCGTCGCTTCAGGATGTGTCCTGCTTCTATACCGACGCGCCGTTGCCGACAGAGCTAAGCCAGCGCTGCGCGGAATGGCAGACGGATGTCGTCACGACGGGCTAGGCCGCCTCTACCCCTCATCCTTATCCGGGATCGCCATCTGCGCCATCGGGCTGACCCCCAAAGTGGCAGAGGCAAACGGCCCCCCGTGGCAGGTCTGCGCTAGATCGGAGTGATCGGCCTCAGGCTCCTTGGCGAAAACCTCCGCCGCGTAATCCTCCGCATTGTCCTTTGGCCTGTACCCCAAAAAGGCCGCCGCCGCATTATCGACCGGGCAGCGATCATTGTTGGACACGCCGTAAACAACCGTGAACCCCACATGCGGTGTGTCGATGGAGCGGGCGACAAGCTGGCGCAGATCGTCAAAGCTGAGCCAAGAGCCGAGCGCGCGCGCGTTGCCGGGTTTGGAGGTGGCGGAATAGATGCGCAAATGCACGCTTTCGATCCCTTCCTTTTCCCAATACATGCGGCCCAGATCCTCGGTAAAGCATTTGGCAAAGCCGTAATAGGTGTCGGGCCGATGCGGCATCTCCGTGTCGATGCGGGTGGTTTTGGGGTACATCCCCATAGCGTGGATGGAGGAGGCGTAGACCACGCGCTTCACCCCCAATTGCCGCGCGCTTTCCCAAATATTGAAAGAGCCCATGAAATTCGGCCCCCACATCTTGTCGAAAGGCAGCTCGTCCACGATAGCGCCGAAATGCACCACCAGATCGGCACCTTCCAGCAGGGGCCGGATTTGCGACATGTCGGCCAGGTCCGCCTGCACGAAGGTTTCATTGGCGTGCAGCTCCCCCACGCTTGCTGCAATATCGGTGGAGACCAGCGTTTCGCACATGCCCGACAGCATCTCCCGCAGCTCCTGTCCCAAATTGCCATTGGCGCCGGTCAGCACGATTTTGGTGATGTTCTGCATGGGGGTCCTCCGTCCTTTGCCGCGCGACAGTGGCCTCAAGGCGCGCCCCGGTCCAGCCCTTTTAGCACCCGGCCCGAGACGAGTGGCGTCAGGTACATCGGGATTTGGTAACAGCCTACGAATATCAGCAGCGGCGCCATGACCGGTTCAGGCAGGGCCACCAGAAACAGCGCAATGTTGCGGTTGCCCGCCATCACGCTCAGCGCCGCGATCTTGTCAGGCTCTGCCCCTCGTCTTAGCGCACAATAGACCGCGAATTGCAGCCCGAAATTCACCACCAGGACGAAGCCCAACCACAGCGCGAAGACCGCCGGTTGGGTGACCAGCGCCGCGTTGACCGCTGACATCAGCCCAACCACAATCACCGCCATCAGCAGGGCGGAGCAACCGTCGATCCCGCGCAGCTCCGCCCAGGTAGGGTCGCGCCACAAAAAGCCCCGGATCAGGAAGGCCAGCAGCGCCGACGCCCCGATCACGACCAGCAGACGCAGGGCGGCCAGGATCACTTCCGTCAGGCCGCCGAATGCGGGGACCAGCCAAAGCACCGGGATAACCGTGAAAGGCAGGATCGCGGTGCCGATCAGCAGGAACCGCATCGCGGCCTCCGGCGCGAAGCCCATCATCGCCACCATATTCGGCGCGCCCGAAATTGACGACGCCATGGCGATAATGATGAAGGCCTGCGCGAACGGGCTTCCCGCCCAGCCAAAGGCCCACACCACCGCGACGACGGCCAGCGGAAAGGCCAGTTGGCCCAGCAACAAGACCCCAAGCGTCGCGCGCATGTTGCCGCGCATTGAGGCCCGCATGCGCGATGGTCCGATCCTGAGCGCGGAAAGGAACAGCAGGCCGGCGACCATGTGAGGGATCAAGGGCACCAATGCGGCAGCAAGCCCGGGCAACGCTACCCCGGCGGTGATGCCCGCAACCAGAACCCAAGGGCCCCGGTCGGCGACCCAGCCCAGCATGGGGGCGGCTACCTTGGGCCTTGGCGGACATTCTCCGGCAGCCAGGTGGCGATGTCAGGGAAGACGATCAGCACAAAAACCATCAACACCATGATCAGGAACATCGGGATGGCGGCCTTGGCGATGTAGCCCATCTCATGGTCGGTCATGCCCTGCAGCACGAACAGGTTGAAGCCAATGGGGGGCGTGATTTGCGCCATTTCCACGACCACCACAATGAAGATGCCAAACCAGATCATGTCGATGCCGGCCTCGCGCACCATCGGCTCCACCACCGCCATGGTCAGCACCACGGACGAGATACCGTCGAGGAAACAGCCCAGGATGATGTAGAAGACCAACAGCACCATCAGCAGCTCGAACCGCGACAGCTCGTATGTGGCGATCAGGTCCGCCAGCCCACGCGGCAACCCGGTGAACCCCATGGCCAGCGACAGAAATGCCGCGCCCGCAAGGATCAGCGCGATCATGGCAGACGTCCGCGTGGCCCCCATCAGGCTTTCGGCAAAAGTCGAAAAATTCAGCGAGCCTTGCAACGCGGCCAGAACCAGCGCGCCGATGACGCCGATGGCGGCAGCCTCCGTGGCGGTGGCAAACCCCAGGAACATGGAGCCGATAACGACCGCAATCAGGCACATCACCGGGATCAGGAATTTGGAGTTTCTCATCTTCTCCGCAAAGCTCAGCCCCGTCTCTTTGATCGGGTTCCAGTCGCCGGCCAGCCATGAATAGATCGCCACATAGGCCATGAACATCGACGCCAGCACGAGGCCCGGCACAATGCCCGCAAAGAAAAGTTTGATGATGCTTTCGTTGATCGAAACCCCGTAGACGATCAGGGTCAGCGAGGGCGGGATCATCAGGCCCAATGTGGCGGCACCTGCCAGCGTGCCGATGACCATATGTTCGGGGTATTCGCGACGGCGCAGTTCCGGGATGGACATTTTGCCAACAGTGGTCAGCGTCGCCGCGGAAGAGCCTGAGACCGCGGCAAACACCGTGCAGCCCACGATATTTGTGTGCACCAGCCCGCCGGGTAGCCGCGCCATCCAAGGGGCCAGGCCGCGAAACATGTCCTGGGACAGGCGCGTACGGAACAGGATTTCGCCCATCCAGATAAAGAGCGGCAGCGCGGTCAGGGTCCAGCTGGACGAGGCGCTCCAGATTGTCGTGGCCATACGGTCGCCCGTGGGGCCTGAGGCGAAAAGCTCCATCCCGATATAGGCCACGCCCACCAGCGCCAGGCCCACCCAGACGCCGGAGCCCAGCAGCGCGAAGAGGACGAAAAGGAACAGGATGATGACATAGGCTTGGTCCATGGTCCTACTCCGCCTGCGTGTCGGTGACATCGCGGATGATGCGATGCTGCCCGTTGATGAAAAGGGAAATCAGGTTGTCGGTCAGCGCAATCGCCAAGATGACCGCGCCCACCAGCATGGGGGTTTGCGGGATCCACAAAGGCGTGGCGTCCTGCCCCTGGCTCACATCATTAAATTTCAGCGCGAAGCCCAACATGCGGTAGATGTAATAGCTCATATACCAGGCCACGGCGGCGCCCACGCCAAAGCACCAGACCTCCATCCAGTAGCGCGCCCGGTCGCCAAGCGCATTCAACACGATAGAGACCCGGATATGGCTGCCTTTGTTAAGCGCATTCGCGAAGGCCAGAAAGGAGGCGGCGGCCATGGCGTAGCCTGCATAGTCGGGCGCGCCGGGAAAAACCTCCCCCGTCCAGCGGGCGAGCATCTGCACGACGATCAGCACCAGAATGATCACAAGGCACAACGCCGCAAGAACCCCCGCAGCCGTATAAAGCCCATCAAGTGACTTGCGTATCATGCCCCTGCCCCCGTCGCCTTGCATGGCGTTTATGCGCGCCCCGCCCCTGAATAGGCCGGGGCGCGCTGTCGTCTTAGTTGTTGAACGCGTCGACGATCGCGGCACCATCGCTGCCAGCAGATTCAAGCCATTCGCTGGTCATGGTCGCGCCGATCTCTTTCAGCTCGGCCACAAGCCCGTCGCCTGCCCGACCAACGGTCATGCCACCTTCCTTCAGCCCGTCCAGCGTGAACTGGGTATAGGCTTTGGACGCCTCCAGACCTTCGGCAGCAGCGGTATCCCCGCAGGCCTTGATGGCGGCTTGCGTGCCCTCGTCCAGATCACTCCAGGCGTCGCTGTTCACCATGACGTGGTTATAGGGCAGCCAGGCATCTACCTCGTAGAAATGGGTCAGGCTCTCCCAGACCTTGCGGTCATAGCCCGTCGCCCCGGAGGAGATCATGGATTCAGCCACACCCGTCGCAAAGGCCTGGCTGATCTCGGCAGCCTCAATGGTCACCGGCAGCATGCCCGTCAGTTCAGCCAGCCGCGCGGTCGCGTTATTGTAGGAGCGGAACTTGACCCCCTCCATATCGGCGACGGTGTTAACCTCTTTCTTGAAATACAGCCCCTGTGGCGGCCACGGCACCGAATAGATCAGCGTCAGGTTTTGGTCGTTGAGGATTTTTTCCAGCTTCGGCTTGGCCGCGTCAAACAGCTTGGCGGAATCGTCAAAAGACGTCGCAAGGAACGGCACGGAGTCGAAACCAAACACCGCGTTTTCGTTCTGGTGGCCCGACAACAGTCGCTCCCCGATGGGGACCTGACCGGTCTGGACCGCACGCTTGATGTCCGCACCTTTGAACAGCGAGCCGCCCGGATGCACCGTGATGTCAATCGCGCCGTCAGTGCCGGCACGCACACAATCGGCGAACTTAACGCCGTTCTCGGAATGGAAGTTGGAGGCCGAATAGGCCATCGGCATGTCCCATTTCTGCGCATGGCCATCGGCGAATGCGGGGGCGGCGGCCGTGGCTGTCAGCGCGGTCGCCATCATCAGGCTTGTTAGTTTTTTCATATGTCTTTCTCCCAGTTGCTTGTCGTTTATGGCGCCCCGTTTCGGGGTCGTTAAGTTTTCAGAGCATAGCGTGCAGGGGAATAGACCCCGACGTCAATGTTTGGTTTCCGCCCGCCGATCATCTGGGCCAGCAGCCGCCCGGTCTTGGGCCCGCCGGTCAAGCCAATGTGATGATGGCCAAAACCCATATAGGCCCCTTTGACTTTCGGCACCTCGCCGATGACGGGGATCGAGTCGGCGGGGGCGGGGCGGTGGCCCATCCATTCCTCCTCCCGCGCCCAGGTGAGCGTCGGCAGGGCTGCTTTCACATTGCGGCGCAAAAGGTCTATCGGCGCGGCAGACGGTGCGGCCTTCAGCCCGCCAAACTCCACCACCCCCGCCAAACGCAGGCGCCCGTCCATCGGGGTGGCCACAAACTTGCCGGACGCGACCATGACGGGGGATTTGGGCATGAATGACGGCTCCCATAATTCCAGGTGGTAGCCGCGCTCGGATTCCATAGGCACCCGCACGCCCAGCTTTTCCGCAATCGGGCCGGACCAGATGCCGGTGGCCACGACGCAGCCGTCGCAGTTGATGGTCTGGCCCTCTGCGCGCAGGCCGGTGACCACGCCGTCTTCGGTCACCACATCCTCGACCATAGCCTTTATGAAGCGTCCGCCCTGCGCCTCCACATGGGCGGCCAGCGCTTTGACATAGGCGCCCGGATCAGCGATGCGCCCATGGTTGCCCATACGCACAGCGAAACCCAGTTCCTCGGCGAAAACCGGATCGTATTCGGCGAAGGCGTCCCCCTCCAGCTCGTCCCATTTGAACCCGTGGCTGGCGCGGATGTCCCAGCCGAACCGGTCGCCTTCGAAATGCGCGCGGTCATTATAGACATAAAGATAGTCGCTTGGCCGGATGTAGCCTTCCGCCCCTGTACCATCTGCAAGGGCCTGATGGTCGGCCAGACTGTCGCCCACGATGCCTGCCACGGCCGCGGCGATCCGTTTGGTGTCGGCCGCGTTGGCGTGGCTGAGGTACTTCCAAAGCCAGGGCGCGAGCTTCGGCAGATAACCCCATTTCACAAAGAGCGGCTGGTTGGGGTCGAGCGCCATTTTCGGCGCTTTGCGGATCAGCCCAGGCCCCGTCACCGGCACGCAGGAGCATGAGGCAAGCACCCCGCCATTGCCGTAGGATGTCCCCTCCGCCGGGCCTGCCTTGTCGATCAGGATCACCTTATGCCCGTCGCGCTGCAACCAGATGGCGGTGGAGACGCCGACGATCCCGGCACCGATGATGGCCACTGTTTTGCTCATGCGCGCCTCACATCATAGTGGTCCAGCTTGGCCACATCCGGCCGAATGCCAAGCCCCGGCCCGTCCGGCACGGTGACTTTGCCGCCCTGACTTGGGAAGGGATCCTCAAGTATGTCTTCGCACAGGTAATGTTGCGCCTGATAGAACTCGCACCCAAGGGTGATTTCGGGCGTCGCCGCGATCATATGCGCGCCGGCCAGATGGGCCAATCCGGCCTCAAACATGTCGCCGCCATAGGCCGTCAGCCCGTTTGCGGCGGCCATCCGTGCAACCTCCTGCGCCCGGCGCAAACCGCCTGACTTCATTATTTTGATCGAGAACCCGTCAGCAATACCTTCGCTGATCGCGCGCGCCGCGTCTTCGGGGCCAAACACGCTTTCATCGGCCAATAGCGGCACGTCCAGGGCCCGCCTGATCTGGGCCATCATAGCGAACTGATGCGCGCGCACGGGTTGCTCAATAAAGCTGGGGTTGAAGCCCGCAAGATCGATGACCCGCGTCATCGCCTCCGCGACCTCAAGCCCTTGGTTGAAATCAATCCGCACATCCAGGTCCGGATAGTCACGTCGCAGGGTTTCCAGCCGCATCACGTCAAACGCGTGATCGGTGAAGCCTACCTTCACCTTCACGATGCCGACGCCGTCATCCGTGATCCGATGCAACAACGCCTGCTCCGCCTGCCAATCGGGATTGGCGAGGGAGACGGAAAGCGGGATCGAATCGCGGCATTTGCCACCCATCAGCGCCCATACCGGCACGCCTGAGATGCGGCCCGCGAGGTCCAGCAACGCGGCTTCCAAGGCAGCCTTGGCCTCCGTGCAATGGGCGACGGCACGGGCGGCTTTGGCCATGATCCCCGCGATATCGCCGACCCGCGCGCTCATAACAATCGGGCGCAGGTAGCGATCGAGCGCGGCATAGGTGGCCTCCACCGAGCCGGTGAAAACGACCCATGGGCTGGCCTCCCCAAATCCGGTCTCGCCACCCTCAGCGGTCAGGCGCAGCACGACAATCTCGCAAGCGCCCTCGACGGAGCCGATGCCGTGGTCGCGCCTTGTGGTGACGGGCAAGGCAAGCTGCCAAAGATCAAAACCCACGATCCGCTGATCAAGGCTCAAGCGACCCACTCCGACACTGGTGCTGCGGCCTCGTGCAGAGGTTGGGAAATCACATCCACCAGCGTCGGGCCGTCATGGTTCAGCGCCTCTTTCAACACGCCCGGCAGCTGGGCGGGGTCGCGCACTGTCCAGGACTTCACGCCAAAAGCTTCCGCCACTTTGGCGTGGTCGGTCCGGTCGAAATCTACGTTGTAGTAGCGCTTGCCAAAGCCACTATCCTGCCCCGCCTTGATCCAGCCGAAGGTCGCGTTGGAAAAGACGATTGCCGTGATCGGCATACTGTGACGAACGATCGTTTCAAACTCACCGCAGCAGAACCCGAAAGAGCCGTCCCCCATGACCGCCACCGTCTTGACCGACGGGCGGCCCACATGCGCACCCATGGACGCGGCCAGCGCATAGCCCAAAGCACCATGCGCGCGGTTCGTGATGAACTGTCGGCCCGCGCGTGGCCAGCGGTAATGCGCGCTGAAATACGGGCAGGGCGTACCGGGGTCCGCCACGACAATCGCGTCCTCATCCAACTGCGCCATCAGCGCCGCAATCACGGCCTCCGGGCGGATCGGCGTCTGAGTGGACTGCGCAAGCGGCGTGAAATCGGCCAGTTTGGCGGCCCACGCCCGTGCCGCGCGGGTGCGTCCAGATTGTAGCGCGATCTTCCTGCTCGACAGCTCGGTTACCAGCGCCTCAAGGGCCAGTTGCGCATCCGCGCAGATCGCGACGTCCGTAGCGTAGTTGGCCCCGATGACCATCGGGTCGCTGTCGATATGGATGATCTTCTTGCCCGGCGCGGGCGAGCGCCAGCGTTCGGTCGTGACCGAGCCCGCACGGCAGCCGATGAAAAGAACCGCGTCGGCCTCGTCGATCACCGCCCGGGTCGCGCTGTGGCCACCATTCGACCCCACAACGCCAAGCGCCTGCGGGTCGGTTTCCGCGATGCTGCCCTGGCCGGAAACCGTTGTGGCAATCGGCAAATCCAGCAGCTCTGCCAGCCGCTTGAGCACGTCAAAAGCACCCGATATGACGGGCCCGCCGCCACAGATCGCCACTGCGGATGAGGCGCTGGCGAGCATAGCCGCGGCCTCAGCGATGGCGTCGGGGTCAGGAGCGGTCCGCTCCGCCGGGAAGCTTTGGTGCCGCGCATCTGCCCAGATCTCGCCCGTGTCGACAAAGCCCTTCTGCGTGTCAAAGGGCAGGGCCAGATGCACAGCCCCCGGCCGGCCTGTCGTCATCGCCCGAAAGGCCGCGCGCATCATCGCGGGCAGACGCCGCGCGTCATCCAGCGAGGCATTCCATTTGGTTAGGGAACGGAAAAGGGCGGTTTGGTCCAGCTCCGTCAGCGGGTATCGCCCGCGCGAGGTGGTCGCGACATCGGTGGTGATCGCGAGAATAGGGACCGAACTTTCATTGGCCTCCACCACGCCGGGAAGGATATAGGTGGCCCCGCCACCCGATGGCCCTTCGCAAATACCGGGCTTGCCGGTCACGCGGGCATATCCATCGGCCATGTAGGCCGCGTGGCGCTCGTCGCGGGTCAGGATATGGGTAATGCCGTGGTTGAGCCGGGCCAGCGCGTCGTAGAACGGCAGGGTCGTGTCCCCGCACAGGCCAAACATAGTGTCGACCCCATGCGCTTCCAACATGCGCACGGATGCTTCTGCGCCGGTCATCTCGTTCCCGGTCATATTGTCGGTCATAGCGTCCCCCCGATCCGACGGGGATGTTGCGCCCGGCCGTTGCTTCGTGTCAATTCCTATCCATAGAGCGGGAGGCAACATGCGCGTCACAGGCGGAAAATCGATATACGGCGCATCCGTTGGTATCTTAATGCTGGACGCCCGGTTTCCGCGGATCCCTGGCGATATGGGCAACGCGCTGACCTGGTCGTTCCCGGTGCATTACCGGATCGTGCGCGGCGCCTCCCCCGACCGGGTGGTGCGGCAGGGGGCGCAAGGCCTTCTCGGGGCTTTCGTAGACGCGGCCCGTGTTTTGGTCGAGGACGGCGTCGACGGAATTACCACCAATTGCGGCTTCCTGTCCTTGTATCAGGAGGAGCTGACCGCGGCCCTCCCCGTGCCCGTTGCCACCTCATCCCTGATGCAGGTGGGCATGGTCAACGCGCTGTTGCCGGCGGGTAAGCGGGCGGGAATTTTGACAATCTCGAGCTCTACCCTGACCCAGACGCATCTAGAAAAAGCGGGCGTGCCGGAGGGGACGCCGGTGCATTCCACCGAAGGCGGGCAGGAGTTCACCCGCGCGATTCTGGGCAATGAAGAGACCCTCGACGTAGCGCAGGCCCGCGCTGACAATGTTGCCGCCGCGCGTGAGATGACTGAGGCTCATCCTGACCTGGGCGCGCTGGTTTTGGAATGCACAAACATGGTGCCTTATGCCGCTGATATCGGGGCCGCGACCGGGTTGCCGGTCTTCACCATTGAGAGCTTTGTCAGCTGGTTTCAATCGGGCCTGAGCCCGCGGCGCTACCCGCT